>NZ_JAXDEO010000039.1:0-67950 GCF_035064975.1 Pseudomonas sp. YuFO20 | reverse complement strand
TTGCCAGGGAAGAGGCCCGAAAGGACGCCTTCGCCGGCAAGCCGGGCTCCTACAGGTCCGCGGCGGCCATCGATTCACGTGCGGTGCAAAACATTGTAGGAGCTGGCTTGCCGGCGAAGAGGCCCTAGAGGACGCCTTCGCCGGCAAGCCGGGCTCCTACAAGGGCATGTCGCTCCCAGATACGAAAAAGCCCGCTGACCTGACCGGTTCAGCGGGCTTTTTTGCAGGCGCTTGACTCAGTGCGCCACAGCCGCCTGCTCGTCCATCTTCTGGCGCAGGCTCAGCGGACGCATATCGGTCCAGGTCTCTTCGATGTAGGCCAGGCATTCCTTTTTCAGCCCGCTCTTGCCCACGGTACGCCAGCCCTCGGGCACGACTTTGTAGTCGGGCCAGATCGAGTATTGCTCTTCATGGTTGACCACGACCTGAAAGAGGATGTCCTCACGGTCGAATACTGACGTCATGCTGTCTCTCCATCGCTGTAGGGTGGGCTGTACGCTGTGTGCAGCCGCTATGTAGAAGGAACGTTACAGGGCCCGAAAAATTTAGAGACTGGCGGTGGCAGCGGCCAATGCCCGGCCGAAAATCTCGGCCACTCGATCGATTTCCGCGGCGGTGATCACCAGCGGTGGTAGGAAACGCACCACCGCGCCATGTCGCCCGCCCAGTTCAAGAATCAAGCCGCGCTTGAGGCATTCGCGCTGCACCAGCGGCGCCAGTCGCGCAAACGACGGTGGGTGACCCAGGGCATCGGGCGCGCCGGTCGGATCGACCAGCTCCACCCCGAGCATCAGGCCTCGACCCCGAATATCGCCCAGCTGCGGAAAGTCGCGCTGCAGGATGCGCAGGTGCTCGGTCAGGCGTTCGCCCATGGCGGCGGCGTGTTCGCAGACCTTGTGCTCCACCAGGTAACGCATCACCGCAGAACCGGCGGCCATCGCCATCTGATTGCCACGGAAGGTCCCGGCATGGGCGCCCGGCAGCCAGGTGTCGAGCCAGTCGCGATAGACCACCACGGCCAATGGCAAGCTGCCGCCGATGGCTTTCGACATCACCACCACGTCCGGAATGATCCCGGCGTGCTCGAAAGCAAACATCTTGCCGGTGCGCGCGAAGCCACTCTGGATCTCGTCGACGATCAGCGCCACGCCAGCTTTTTCGGTGATCCGGCGCAAGCCGCGTAACCAGTCGAGATCGGCCGGGATGACCCCGCCCTCCCCCTGCACCACCTCGACGATCACCGCCGCGGGCAATTGCACGCCGGCCTCTGGATCGTTCAGCAGGTTTTCCAGGTAGTTGAGGTTGGCCTTCACCCCCTGCGCACCGCCCAGGCCAAACGGGCAACGGTAATCGTAGGGGTACGGCATGAACTGCACGCCACTGCTGAGCAAGGCACCCAAGGGCTTTTTCGGCCCGAGGCTGCCCATCAGGCTCAGCGCGCCCTGGCTCATGCCGTGGTATCCGCCCTGGAACGACAGCACGGTGCTGCGGCCGGTGGCGGTACGTACCAGTTTCAAGGCGGCTTCCACCGCGTCGGTACCGGTAGGACCGCAGAACTGGATCTTCGCTTCAGCGGCCAGGGCCGGCGGTAACAAGCCGAACAGGTCCTGGACGAACTGATCCTTGACCGGCGTGGTCAGGTCCAGGGTGTGCAGCGGCAGTTCGTCCGCCAGCACGCGCTGGATCGCTTCGATCACCACCGGGTGGTTGTGCCCCAGGGCCAGCGTCCCGGCGCCCGCCAGGCAATCGATGAAGGTGCGGCCTTCGACGTCTTCGACATACAGGCCCTTGGCGCGTTTGAGTGCCAGCGGAATGCGTCGCGGGTAACTGCGGGCATTGGACTCCTGCTGGCTTTGACGCGCCAGCAACGGCGATTCGTTGAACTGATAAAGCGTCTCGGCCGGCACCGGAGTGATCCGGGCCGACTGGTCTTCCATAAGCCTGGTAGCGACTGACATCTCTCGACCCCTCAATAAGGTTTTCCTGTTCTGGAAACGCATCAGGGCGCCGGGGATTTAGACCCTTGATCGTCTTTCCATGAAGGTGACGCCAGGCCTTTGTGCATGGGGATGGCGTGAAGCCCCGCGACCATGAAGGATCGGGCACACCGCTGGTAGCCCAGGCGCCGATAAAACGCTTCGCTGGTCTTGGTGCTATAGAGTCGCGCCTGGTTCAGGCCCCGGGCGACCAACCAGCCTTCGAGGTCTTGCACCAGCGCCAGCCCCGCCCCTCGCCGGAACGATTCCGGCTGCACGTAACAGAAGGCGAGCGTGCCGGTGGTTGCGGCCATGGCGACGCCTACCGGCTTGTCCTGCAGCAGGGCGATGCTCAGGTACAACCGCTGATCGGTCAGCCACGGCTGGATGTGCTGGATGGTCTTGTTGTGGGTCCAGGTGGCAACGATGTGCGGATCGTTGCGATGGTCGAGCGCGCAACCGACCCGGATGGAGCGCTCGATGATGCGGCTGATGATGCCGGCGTCGGCCGGGGTTGCCTGGCAGGTGCGTATCGATGCTTCCATGGTGCTGTCACCTCAATCCGTTGAGAGTGAGCAAAACGATAGTTGTGGAAGGTCCAGGCGGCCAATGTCGAGAAGTTACATCTCATGTACGTCAGAGGGGTTGCAACGGCATCGTCAGCTCCACCCGCAATCCATCCGGCCGACTGTCGAAACGCAAGGTACAGCCGCAGCGCTGGACGATCGCCTGGACAATCGCCAGGCCGAGCCCACAGCCGTTGCTCTGGCCGTTGCGCCAGAAGCGTTGGGTCAAGTGTTGCAGGTCGTCTTCGGCAATGCCCGGGCCATGGTCGCGAACCACGAACTGCACGCGGTTGCCGGTGGTTTCCAGACTCAACTCCACCGGCCCGTTACCGGGTGTGTGGCGCAAGGCGTTGTCCAGGAGGTTGCGCAGCGCCGCAATCGACAGCACCGCGGGCATTTTCACCGGGGCGGGAGAAGCCCTTGTTGGCAGATGGAGCTTGATGCGCTGACGATCACCCCCGGCTGCATCCTGGATCGCCAGTTTCGCCACCTGCTCGGCACTGCACTGCACGCCATCGTCGAACGACAGGCTGCCCTCGACCCGCGCCAGCAACAGCAGTTGCTCAAGGGTTCGGTGCAGACGGTCAGCACCCTCTTCGGCCCGGGCCAGGGATTGATCCCGGGCCGCGCCGTCGGTCATGCGCGCCACTTGCAGGTGGGTCTTGATCGCGGTCAGCGGGCTGCGCAATTCATGGGCGGCGTCACCGGTCAGCCGCCGTTCCCGTTCGATGGTCTTGCCGATGCGCTGGAACAACTGGTTCTGTGTGTCGAGCAGCGGTTGCAGTTCGCTGGGCAACGGCTGCACCTGCAAAGGCTCCAGGGAGTCAGGGCTGCGGCGCATCAAGGCGTCGCGCATGCGGTTGAGCGGCGCCAGCCCTTGGCCGATGCCGAGCCAGAGCAGGCACAGGCAGCCGAGCAGCGCCACGCCCACCGGCACCGAAGCGGCCAGCAGGATCGACATGTTCAGCGCCTCGCGTTCAATCTGCCGATCGGCCGTGGTGATCCGCAAATCGCCACGGGCCAGGGTGAAACTGCGCCACGGCGCGCCGTCGATGATCTGGTCGTGGAAGCCCATTTTCTCGGCTTCCAGGGTTTGCCCCGGATCGCTGTGGCTGCGGGCGAGGATTTCCCCGCGCAACGAACTGACCTGACACGCCATGCCACCGGGAATGTTCAGTTGTTCAGCGCTGAAATGGGTGCCCTCGCCCTTGCTTGGCAACGCCGGTAATTGCTCCATGAGCCCGGCGACCATGCGCGCCGAGGCCACCAGGCGCTGGTCGAGGGAAAACATCATCTGATTGCGCAGGTCGCTGAGCATCCAGGCCGCGGCCAGCGCCCAGATCAGGGCAAAGGCGCCGCCGAGCGTCAGGCTCAGGCGCAAACGCAGGCTCATCACTTCGATTGATCTCCGCCATCGGCCGGCCCCAGGCGATAGCCCAGGCCGCGCACGGTCTCGACGATGCCGTTGCCGAGCTTGCGCCGCAGGTGATGGATATGGACGTTGAGGGCATTGCTCTCCAGTTCGTCGTTAAAACCGTAGACGCTGTCCTTGAGCTGCTCGGTCGACAGCACCCGGCCGCGGTTATGCAGTAGCGCCTGCAACAGCGACTGCTCGCGGCGCGACAGGTCCACCGGCTGGCCGGCCAGGGTGGTTTCGCGGCTGCTCGGGTCGTAGGTCAGGGCGCCGTGCTCGATCAGGTTGACGCTGCGACCGGCCACCCGCCGCAACAGCGTGTGCAGCCGCGCGGCGAGTTCGCGCAGGTCGAACGGCTTGAGCAGATAATCGTCGGCACCGGCCTGCAAGCCGTCGACCCGATCGGTGACCGAGTCGCGGGCCGTGAGAATCAGCACCGGCAACTCCAGGCCGTTGTGACGCAGTTGCTGCAGGAGTTTCAGACCGTCTTCGTCCGGCAGCCCGAGGTCGAGCACCATGACATCAAATTCGGCGACCTTGAGCATCGCCCGGGCCGCCGACGCGGTGGCGACATGTTCCACGGTCAGGCCCTGGGCCGTCAGGCCGGCGACGATGCCGCTGGCAATCAACTCATCGTCTTCGCAAACCAGTACGTGCATGGAGAGCCTCGTGTAAATAACGCTGATTAGGCCATCGACCGATTAAGCGGACATTATGCCGCAACTGCCGCTGAAACCCGGCGACCGGGGTTAATCATCGGTTAATCGACACCACCCATTGTGCAGCTCACTTGCTAAAGGATAAGGCTTTTCCATGCGTCAGCTGTTTCTACTCGTCGCCCTGCTGTTCTCCGGCCTGACCCAGGCGGGCGGCAATCCGTTCGAGACCAAACCCGACTTCCTGCCCGTCGACAAAGCGTTCGTTTTCACCTCCGAGCGCCTTGAGTCCGGCGAAACCCAGCTGTTCTGGCAGATTGCCGACGGTTATTACCTGTATCAGAAACGCTTGAAATTCGACGGTTTGCCTGTCGAGCAGCATCCCGCGCTGCCGGAAGGCGAAGCCCACAGTGACGAGTTTTTCGGTGAACAGCAGGTTTATCGTCAAGGCCTGGAGCTGAAGCTCCCGGCGGGCGCCAGCGGTCAGGTCAAGGTCAGTTACCAGGGCTGCGCCGATGCCGGGCTGTGTTATCCACCGCAAACCCGGGTCGTGGACCTGGGCAACTCGAACGCCTTGGGCACGGCCAATGAAGCGCCGGACCAGGCCCTGGCCAGCAATCTGCAGCAACGCGCCCTGGGCTGGAGCCTGCTGGTGTTCTTCGGCCTGGGCCTGCTGCTGGCGTTCACTCCGTGTTCGCTGCCGATGCTGCCCATCCTGGCCGGGTTGATCGTCGGCAGCGGCGCGACGCCAAAGCGTGGCGTGGCCCTGGCCGGCAGTTATGTGGTGAGCATGGCGCTGGTGTACGCGGCGATGGGTGTGCTGGCCGCATCCCTCGGGGCGAACCTGCAAGCCTGGCTACAAAACCCTTGGTTGCTGGGCAGTTTCGCGGCGATTTTCGTGCTGCTGGCCTTGCCGATGTTCGGTTTCTTCGAGCTGCAACTGCCGGTGGCGGTGCGTGATCGCCTGGAAAACGTCTCGCGCAACCAGCGCGGTGGCAGCCTGGTCGGCGCAGGTGCCTTGGGCGCGTTGTCCGGCCTGCTGGTCGGCCCGTGCATGACCGCGCCGCTGGCCGGCGCGCTGCTTTATATCGCGCAGAGCGGCAACGCGCTGCACGGTGGATTGATCCTGTTTGCCATGGGCATCGGCATCGGTGTGCCGTTGTTGCTGCTGGTGACGGTGGGCAATCGTTTCCTGCCCAAGCCTGGCGCCTGGATGAACCTGCTCAAGGGCATCTTCGGCTTCCTGTTCCTCGCCACGGCATTGCTGATGCTGCGCCCGGTGCTGGATGAGTCGCTGTGGGTCGGCATGTGTGGTGCATTGCTGCTGGTCGCGGCCTACAGCGCCTGGAAGCAGTCGGACGGATTTGGGCGCATCGCCCATCTGTTCGGCGCCACCTCGCTCCTGCTGGGTTTGTGGGGCAGCCTGTTGATGATCGGCGCGGCGGGAGGCAGTGATGACCTGTTCAAGCCATTGCAGGTGTTCCGCGCTTCCGGCTCGGCCGTCGCCGCCGTGCCCAGCGGCCACGACGCCTTTACCACCCTCAAGGACCCTGCGGCCTTGCAGCGCGAACTCGACGCGGCGCAGGCGCAAGGCCAGTGGGTGCTGCTGGACTACTACGCCGACTGGTGCGTGTCGTGCAAGGTCATGGAAAAACAGGTTTTCGGCAAAGCGAAGGTAATGCAAGCCTTGAGCGACGTGCGCTTGCTCCGACTGGACGTCACCGCCGACAATGCCGCCAGCCGTGAACTGCTCGGCCGTTACAAAGTGCCAGGCCCACCGAGCTTGCTGTGGATAGGTGCCGACGGCCTCGAGCGACGCAGCCAGCGCATCACCGGCGAGGTCGATGCCGACACCTTCCTGCAACGCTGGACCACCACCCGAGACGCCCGTTAATGCTGACCTTTACTCTCGGCACCTTTGCCATCGCGCTCAACCATTTGCTGCTGATCAGTGCATTGGTGCTGGCGACGTTCGTCGGTTGGCGGGTGGCCAAGCGCGGTGGCGAGAACCCCGAGTCGGTGCTGTTTAGCCTTTTCCTGATCGGCATGCTCGCGGCGCGGATCGGTTTCGTCGCCGTTTACTGGGCCCACTATCGCAGCGATCCGTGGCAGGTCATCGACCTGCGCGATGGCGGGTTCCTCGCCTGGCCAGGGGTCATCGCGCTGGTGCTCGCCGCGCTGTACCGGGGCTGGCGTCGCCCGGGCCTGCGCCGTCCGCTGGGCTTCGGCGTGGCCAGCGGCCTGGCGTTCTGGTTGCTGGCGACCTTCTCGCTGACCATTTATGAACAGGGCACGCGCCTCCCGGAGATCACCCTGCGCAATTCCGCCGGTGAAACCGTGCAACTGGCGGACTACAAGGGTGGCCCGCTGGTGATCAATTTGTGGGCCACCTGGTGCCCGCCCTGCCGCCGGGAAATGCCGGTGTTGGAAGACGCCCAGATGCAACGCCCGGACCTGACCTTCCTGTTCGTCAACCAGGCCGAAAGCATGCAAAGTGTCAGCACGTTCCTGGAGACCCAGGGCCTGAGCCTGTCCAACGTGCTGTTCGACGGCAGCGGTCGCCTGGGCCAGGCTGTCGGCTCAATGGCCTTGCCGACTACGCTGTTCTATAGTCCCGACGGCCGCCTGCTGGGCAGCCACCTGGGCGAGCTGTCGCAAGCCAGCCTGGCCCGCGCCCTGGAAAACTTCGATTCCGTACCTGCCACTTCTGCAAGGAAACTGCCATGCCCCGCCTCCGCCACCTGCTGACCCTGAGCCTGGGTGCCGCCCTGCTGCACCTGCCATCGGTGCAGGCCGAAGAGCTGCCCGAGGCGATCAAGAAGATCGAGGCCAAGGGCGCGAAAATCGTCGGTCAATTCGACGCCCCCGACGGCTTGCGCGGGTACGCGGCGCAATACCAGAACCGCGGTATGGCGCTGTACCTGACGCCCGATGGCAAGCATGTATTGCTGGGCAACCTGTACGACGAGAAAGGCAATGACCTGAGCAGCGCGCCGTTGCAGAAGCTGGTGTACGCGCCAATGTCCAAGGAAGTCTGGGCCAAGATGGAAACGAGCAACTGGATCGCCGACGGCAAGAAGGATGCGCCACGCATTGTCTACATGTTCAGCGACCCGAACTGCCCCTACTGCAACATGTTCTGGGAACAGGCGCGGCCGTGGGTCAAGGCCGGCAAGGTGCAGTTGCGGCACATCATGGTCGGGATCATTCGCGAGGACAGCCCGGGCAAATCCGCCGCGCTGCTGGCTGCGAAGGACCCGCAAAAAGCCCTGGCGGACCACGAAGCGGCTGGCAAGGGCAGCTCGCTCAAGGCCTTGAAAGAAGTGCCACCGGCGATCCAGGCCAAGCTCGCGGCCAATATGCAATTGATGGAAGACCTGGAGCTGCAGGCCACTCCGGCGATTTTCTATATGGATGACAAGGGCGAGTTGCAGCAACAGCAAGGGGCGCCTTCGCCGGATAAGTTGGCGCAGATTCTTGGGCCGAAGTAGTTTTCCGAAGATTCGGTGGTGAACTCACCGACGCCCTCGCGAGCAAGCCCGCTCCCACATTTTGACCGGGATCTACTGTGGGAGCGGGCTTGCTCGCGAAGAACGATTACGCGGTCGCTCGGGTTCTCTCGTTTAGAAACTGCAGCAACGCTTGAGTGACAAACCCCGGATTCTCCAGATTGGAAATATGCCCCGCCTCCGGCACCAGCACATACGGGCAACCAATCAACCCGGCCATTTCCTGCGTTTCACTCGGCGGACGTGGTTTGTCCTGATCGCCACACATCACCAGCGTGGTCGCTGCGTTCAATTGCCCCAGACGCGGCAACAGGTCATCCCGGCCAAAGGTAATCCGCCCCATCGGCACGATGCTTTCACGCAAACGCTCAGGCGGCAGCGCGGCGAGTTTGCTGCGGAAGTCCTGATACAGCGCCGACTGCGGATCGATGCCCGGACGGAAAAAGATCGGCACCACGATATCCAGCAATTGCGGCGAGATGACGCCGGTTTCTTCAATCATCTTGAACAGCGAAAAATAGTATTGCCGGGTCGGTTCCGGTTCGACACCGACGTAAGTGTCCATCAACACCAGCCCGTTGAGCCGTTGCGGCGCCGCCAACGCCAGGCGCACACCCCACATGCCACCCACCGACAGGCCGACCAGGGTCACGCGATCGATGTCCAGGTGATCGAGCAGCGCCAGGGCCTGGTGTGCGATGTCATCCAGCGACGTTGTGCCGGCAGGCAGCGGCCCGGATTCACCGTGGCCCCAGAGGTCCAGGGCGATTACCCGATACTGTTGCGACAATGTGGCAATCTGCGGGGCCCACATGGCTTGGTCCCACAGGTAACTGCCGGCCAGCAGGACTGCCGGGCCGGTGCCTTGATCGAGGTAGTGGAGGGGTTGGCCGTCTATCGTTACGAAGGGCATCGAGTGGCTCCGCCGGTGGAAAGGGAGCAGGAAGACTGAGCGGATGAGGGTCTGTAGTCAATCACACGAATGTATGCGTTCTTACAACCGCCTTCGCGAGCAAGCCCGCTCCCACATTTGACCGCGATCCAATGTGGGAGCGGGCTTGCTCGCGAAGAGGCCGGTACAAGCACTAAAGAATTACAGCCCCTCCAACTCCGCCATCAGATCATTCAACCGATCCACCTTCTCCTCGGTGATGTCACTTGCCGCCAACCCGTCGATGTACCCGGCCAATTCCTCCACCGTGCTGCATTCGAACATCGCCCGCAGCGGCACATCGCGCTGCAGGGTTTTCTGTACCCGCGAGGCGATCTGCGTGGCCAGCAGCGAATGCCCGCCCAATTCGAAGAAATTGTCGCGGATGCCGACTTTCTCCACCTTCAGCACCTCGGCCCAGATGTCCGCCAAAGTCTGCTCCAGGTCGTTGCGCGGCGCCTGGTAGTCCTGGCTTTGCAGCTGGCCGATCTCCAGCGCCGGCAGGGCCTTGCGGTCCAGTTTGCCGTTGGCGTTGAGGGGCAGCTTGTCGAGCCACAGCCAGTGCAGCGGCACCATGTATTCCGGCAGCTCGGCGCGCAGGCGTTGCTTGATGCGCTCCAGGCGTTCAGACGGATCGAGCGTCGAATCCGCCGCCACCAGATAGCCCAACAGATGCTTGCCATTGACCCCCTCCTGCACACCGACCGCCGCGTCGCGGACTTGCGGTTGTTCATGCAGGCGCGCTTCGATTTCACCCAGTTCGATGCGGTAGCCGCGAATCTTCACCTGATGGTCGATCCGCCCGACGTATTCCAGCACGCCGTCAGTGCGACGGCGGGCCAGGTCGCCGGTGCGATACAGACGCTCGCCCGGTGCGCCGAACGGGTTCGGCACGAACACTTGGGCAGTGCGCAGCGGATCGCTGACGTAGCCGCGCCCGACGCCGGTGCCCGCGACGCACAACTCGCCCACCGCACCCAGCGGCACCAGTTCCAGCGCACCGTCGAGCAGGTACAGGCGGTTGTTGTCGGTCGGCGTACCGATCGGCAAGTAGCTGCCGCGGGTGGAGGCCAGGTCGACGCGGAAGAACGCCACGTCATCCGAGCATTCCGCCGGGCCATAGGCATTCACCAGGCCGATCTGCGGGTAGCGCAGCAGCCATTGATGCGCCAGTTCCGGCGGCATCGCCTCCCCTGTCGGCAGCATCCAGCGCAGGCCGTCGAGGCTCATGCGCTCCTGGGCGAGCATGCCCTGGATCAGCGACGGCACGCTTTCCAGCACGGTGATGCCCTGGCTCTGCACATGGGCGAGCAAGCCTTGCGGGTCGTGGGCGATGGCGTTCGGCACGATGTCCACCCGCGCGCCGAACAATGGCGCGGCGAGGAACTGCCACACGGAAATATCGAAGCTTTGCGAAGCGGTCTGGGCAATCACGTCGGCCGCGCTCAGTTCCAGGTATGGCACCTTGCTCAACTGGTTGTTGAGCATGCCGCGCTGTTCGACCATCACGCCCTTGGGCAAACCGGTAGAGCCGGAGGTGTAGATCACGTAGGCCAGGTTATCCGGCCCGCTGTGGATGCCCGGATTGACCACCGATACATCGCTCGCCTGCACTTCTTCCCAGACCAGCAACCGCGGCCGACTGGCGCAACCAAACTCATCCAGCAACGCCAGCGCTTGTTCGTGACAGGCCCGAGTGCAAACCAGCAGCGGCGTGCGACTCAGGTCAATGATGCGGCTCAGGCGCTGGCTCGGCAGCCCCGGGTCCAGCGGCAGATAACCCGCACCCGCCTTGAAGCTGCCGATGATCATGCCGAGCAGGTCGAGGCTGCGCTCGGCCAGCAGCGACACCGGCTGATCCAGCCCGACGCCCGCCGCCATCAGTGCATGACCGAGGCGGTTGCTGCACTGGTTCAGCTCCAGGTAGCTGTATTGCCGATCCAGGCAACTGGCGGCGACCCGCTGCGGATGCGCGGCCACCTGTGCTTCAAACAATGCAACGTAGCTCTGCTCCAGCGGGTATGCGTGTTCGCTCTGGTTGCAGCCGTGGATCAGGAAGTCCTGCTCTTCGGCACCCAGCAGCGGCAGGTCCGCCATGTCGCCATGGAAGCCTTCGACCAACGCCAACAGCAGGCGCTTGAACTCGCCTAGTATGCGCTCGACCGTGGACTCGTCGAAATAACGCTGGTCATAGGACAGGTGCAAGCCCAGGTCATCCCCCGGATAACACACCGCCGTCAGCGGGAAGTTGGTGTGGGTGCGGCCCGAGTCCGAGGTCGCGTTCAGGCTTTGCGCACGGTCCAGTACCGAGACCTCCACCGGGGCGTTCTCGAACACGAACAGGCTGTCGAACAGCGGCTGGCCCTTGGGCAGTTCGCTATTTTCCTGGATGCTCACCAGCGGCAGGTATTCGTACTCACGCAGCTGCATGTTGCTGTCGAGCAGACCGCTCAGCCATTGGCGCACGCTGCAACGCTGATGGTCTTCGGGCATTTTCACCCGCAGTGCGATGCTGTTGATGAACAGGCCGACGGTGCGTTGCATCTCCGGCATCTGCACCGGACGCCCGGCCACGGTGACACCGAACAGCACGTCGCGATCACCGCTCAAGCGGCGCAATACCAGGGCCCACGCCGCCTGGGCAAAGGTGTTGATGGTCAGCTGATGGGCCTGGGCCAGTTCACGCAGGCGTGCACCGTCGCGGGCATCGAGGCGGGTGTAGCGATCGCCGACGATCATGCCGCCGCTGTCGCCGGCATGTTCGCGCAGGAACGGCCGGTCGCTCGGGATCGGCGTGGTTCGCTCGAAGCCTTGCAGGTTGGTTTTCCACCAATTCCGCGCTTCGGCCAGGCTCTGGTGTTGCAGCCAGGCGATATAGTCGCGGTAACGCGGCGGCACGGCCAACTGCGCTTCCCGGCCTTCGCCAAGGGCGGTGTAGATCTCGAAGAAGTCGTTCATCAGCAACGAACGGCACCAGGCATCGATCAGGATGTGGTGGTTGCTCATCATGAACCAGTAACGCCCCGCGCCCACCCGGATCAGGCGCAGGTGGAAGGGTGCCTGATTGAGCAGATCGAACCCGGCCTCGCGCTCGGACTTGAGCAAGGCCTGCAGCTTTGGCTCCTGCTCGGCGTCGACGATGTCGCTCCAGTCCAGATATTCGATCGGCGTGCTGCCCGGCTTGTGGATCACCTGCAGCATGTCTTCGCCGACATTCCAGCAGAACGAGGCACGCAGGGCTTCGTGGCGGGCGATCACCGCTTGCCAGGCCTGGGCGAAACGCTGGGGATCGAGCTCGCTGTTGATGCGGTAGCGATCCTGCATGTAGTACAGGCCCGTGCCCGGTTCCAGCAGGGTGTGCAGCAGCATGCCTTCCTGCATCGGCGTCAGCGGGTAGACGTCTTCGATCGCGGCTGCGGGAATCGGCAGCGCGTCCAGTTGCCCCTGGGTCAGTTTCGCCAGCGGGAAGTCCGACGGCGTCAGGCCGCCCGCATCATCGCCCAGGCAGTGCTCGATCAAGCTGCTCAGTTCGCCCAGGTAAGCATCGGCCAATTCGCTGATGGTCTGTGGCTCGTAACGTTCGGCGCTGAAGGTCCAGCGCAGCACCAGCTCGCCGCCATAGACCTGACTGTCGACGCTCAATTCATTGGGCAGCGGCGCCCGGGCATCGTGGGCCGCGCCGATGGTTTCATCCAGCGGATGGAACAGCGCATCGGCGGCAAAGCTCTGGTCGAACTGCCCCAGGTAGTTGAAGGTGATCGGTGCCACCGGCAGTTCGGCCATGCGCTGACGACTTGGCTCATCCGCCAGATAACGCAGCACGCCATAGCCCAGCCCCTTGTGCGGCACGGCACGCAGTTGCTCCTTGATCGCCTTGATCGAAGCGCCCTGCCCGGCCGCCTCTTCGATGTTCAAAGGTGTCAGGCGCAGCGGATAGGCGCTGGTGAACCAGCCGACGGTGCGGGTCAGGTCGATCTCGTCGAACAGCGCCTCGCGGCCATGGCCTTCGAGTTGGATCAGCGCCGAATCGTTGCCGCTCCAACGGCACAATACTCGGGCCAACGCGGTCAACAGCAGGTCGTTGACCTGGGTGCGATAAGCACTCGGCGCCTGCTGCAGCAATTGCCGGGTGCGCTCGCTGTCGAGGCGCACGCTGACGGTTTGCGCATGGCGATGCTGACGGCCACCTTGCGGATGATCGCAGGGCAGCTCGGCGCTCGGCCCGGCCAATTGCGTCTGCCACCAGCCCAGTTCTTCACGCAGGGATTCGCTGCCGGCATAGGCCTGCAAGCGCGCGGCCCAGTCCTTGAAGGCGCTGGTTTTGGCCGGCAGTTTCACCGGCTGTTGTGCGTCGAGCTGGCGATAGACGTTCTGCAGATCGTCCAGCAGCACACGCCAGGAAACGCCATCGATCACCAGGTGGTGAATCGCGATGAACAGGCGTTGCTGGCCTTCGGGACCATCGACCAGCAGCACACGCAGCATCGGCCCTTCTGCAAGATCGAGGCTGCGCTGGGCATCGGCGAACAGGGCGGCGCATTGGTCCATGGACGTGACGCGCACTTGCCACAGTACCGGCACATCGGACATCGCCTGGTGCCGGGCTTGCCATTGACTGCCCACCTGGCTGAAGCGCAAGCGCAACGCATCGTGCTGTTCAATCACCGCCAGCAGCGCCTGCTCCAGGCGATGGGGTTCCAGGGTCACGCTCGGTTGCAGCAACAATGCCTGGTTCCAGTGTTGGCGTTGGGGAATGGCGGTGTCGAAGAACCAGTGCTGGATCGGCGTCAGGCGCGACTCGCCGCTGATCAAACCTTGCTCGGCGGTGACCTGCTCGGTGCGGGTCGCCACGGCGGCGAGGGTCTGCACGGTCTGGTGCTGGAACAGGTCGCGGGGGCTGAAGTGAATACCCTGCTGCCGCGCGCGGCTGACCACCTGGATCGACAGGATCGAGTCGCCACCGAGCTCGAAGAAGTTATCGTTGAGCCCGACCTGTTCGACGTTCAGCACTTCGCACCAGATCTGCGCCAACGCCAGCTCCAGCTCGTTGCTCGGTGCCACATACTGCTGGCGGTTCAACTCGGGGTCTGGCGCCGGCAGGGCGCGGCGGTCGAGTTTGCCGTTGGCGGTCAGCGGCATGCTCGCCAGCAGGACCAGGTGCGTGGGCACCATGTAATCCGGCAGCTGGGATTTGAGGTGCGACTTGAGGGCTTCGCGCAGTGCGCTTTGTCGGGACTCGTCCTGTTCGGCGACGTCGCAGACCAGATAACCCACCAGCTGTTTGCCGCTCGGTGCATCGAGCGCCAGCACCACCGCTTCGCGCACCGATTCATGCTCCAGCAACCGGGTTTCGATCTCACCCAGCTCGATGCGGAAACCGCGAATCTTCACTTGATGGTCGATACGCCCCAGGTACTCCACCAGGCCATCGGCGCGCTGGCGCACCAGGTCGCCGGTGCGGTAGATACGCCCGCCGTTGCCGGCAAAGGGATTGGCCACAAAACGTTCCGCGGTCATGCCCGCACGCTGGTGATAACCCTGGGCCAGGCCGGCACCACCGACGTACAACTCGCCGGTCGCACCCTGCGGCACCAACGCCAGGTCGGCATCGAGAATGTACGCCACGCGGTCACCGATCACGCTGCCGATCGGCACACTGCTGGCGCCTTCTTCCAACACCTGGGGCGCGAGGCTGGCCAGTGGCATGACCACGGTTTCCGTCGGGCCGTAGGCGTTGAAGAACAGCTTGGGATTGAACGCTGCACGAATCCGCGCCAGGTGTTCACCGGTCAGCGCTTCGCCGCCAGTGATGATCATGCGCACCGGCAGTGTTGCGTTTTGGGTCGCCAGCCACTGCGCCAACTGGCTGCCGTAGCTCGGGGTGAAACCGAGGATGTTGATGGGGTGGCGACGGATCAGGCCACAGATTTCTTCCGCGTCCCATTGGCCCTGGGCACGCAGCACCACCTGGGCACCGCTCAACAGCGGCACCAGCAGACGCTCGGTGGCGGCGTCGAAGTTGATCGAATAGAAGTGCAGCTCGCAGTCGTCGGGGCGCATGGCGAAACGCTCGATTACCGCGCGACAATGCATGGCGATTTCGCCGTGGGACACCACCACGCCTTTCGGTTTGCCGGTGGAGCCCGAGGTGTAGATCAGGTAGGCCTGGTGTTGCGGCAGGTTGATGTTTGGCAGTTCGGTGACCGGGTAGTTGACCAGCGCCGCGCTGTCTTCTTCCAGGCACCAGCGGCCAACGCCCGCAGGCAGATCGCCAAGGGCCTGGAACATTGTCGCGTCACTGAGCAGTAATCCGACGCCACTGTCTTCGATCATGTAGTGCAAGCGATCCAGCGGGTATTCCGGGTCCAGCGGCACGTAGGCGCCACCGGCCTTGAGGATCGCCAGCAGGCCAACGACCATCTCCAGCGAACGCTCGAGCGCCAGGCCCACGCGCACCTGCGGGCCGACGCCGCGCTCGCGCAGCATCCAGGCCTGGCGATTGGCGCGGCTGTCGAGTTCGGCGTAACTCAAGGTCTGCCCGGCGAAGGTCAAGGCCGGCGCATCGGGACGTGCTTGGGCCTGTTCGCTGAACAACTGATGGATGCACTGGTCGAGTCGATGCTCGCCCGGCTCGACGCCAAGGCTATCGAGCAACTGCTGTTGTTCGCCGGCGTCGAGCAACGGCAATTCACTGAGGCGCTGTTGCGGATCGGCAATCAGCGCCTCCAGCAGGTTGCGCCAATGGGCGGCCATGCGCGCAATGCGCGGCTCGTCGAAGAGGTCGGTGCTGTAGGTCAGGCAGCAACCGAGGCGATGATCGAGATCGGTGACTTCCAGGTTGAGGTCGAACTTGGTCGCGCGGGCATCGTTGGCCAGGTATTCGACGGTCATGCCGGCGAGGCGGCGGCTCTGCTGGAACTCCCAGCGCTGCACGTTGCACATCACCTGGAACAGCGGGTTGTAGGCGGCGCTGCGCGGTGGCTGCAAGGCTTCCACCAGATGATCGAACGGCAGGTCCTGATGGGACTGGCCTTCGATCACGGTATGGCGCACCTGCTCGAACAACTCGCCGACGGACATCTGCCCGTCCAGTTGGCAACGCAGCACCTGGGTGTTGAGGAACGCGCCGATCAGCCCTTCGCTTTCCGGGCGAATGCGGTTGGCCACCGGCGCGCCGATGCGCAGGTCGGTCTGGCCGCTGTAGCGGTACAGCAGCGTGGCGAGGGCGGCGGTCATGGTCATGAACAGGGTCAGGCCATTTTGCGCGTTGAAGGCGCGGACCCGTGCCGCCAGCTCATCGCTCAGGTCGAAACGGTACAACTCACCCTGGTGACTTTGCACCGGCGGACGCGGACGGTCGGCCGGCAATTCCAGCAGCGGATGTTCACGGCCCAGTTGCGCCGTCCAGTAGTCGAGCTGGCGCTGGCGTTCACCGGACTCCAGCCATTGACGCTGCCAGACACTGTAATCCAGGTACTGCACCGGCAACGGCGCCAGCGGCGATTCGCGGTCGTCTACAAAGGCTTCGTACAGCGCACTGAGTTCCCGGGCGAAGATGTCCATCGCCCAGCCTTCGGTGACGATGTGGTGCAGGGTCAGCACCAGGTAGTGTTCCTGCTCGGCGGTCTTGACCAGGCAGGCGCGCAGCAGCGGTCCGGTTTCCAGATCGAAGGGTTGGTGCGCCTCATCGTCGGCCAGTTGCTGCACTTGCCACTCGCGGCCATCGGCATCCAGCGCGGTGAAGTCCTTGCAGTCCAGGCGCACGCCGGCCTCGGCATGCACCTGCTGGCGCGCGACGCCATCGACGCTCGGGAAAGTGGTGCGCAAGGTTTCGTGACGCTGGATCAAGGCCTGCAACGCGGCCTCGAAACGCTCGACATCCAGCACCCCGCGCAAGCGCGCCATGCCGCCGACGTTGTAGGCCGGGCTGTCCGGCTCCATCTGCCAGAGGAACCACATGCGCTGCTGGGAATAGGACAGCGGCACCGCTTGGCTGCGGTCGACCCTGGCGATCGGCGGCTGTTCGTTGGTGCGGCCGCTGGCCTGGATCAAACGCACCTGTTCGGCAAAGGTGCCCAGCTCACTGTGTTCAAACAGCGCGCGCAGCGGCAACTCGACGTCGCAGGCCTGGCGAGTGCGTGAAATGATTTGCGTGGCCAGCAGCGAATGGCCGCCGAGGGCAAAGAAGTCATCGCACAGGCCGACTTGTGCAAGGCCCAGCACTTCACGCCAGATGCCGGCGATCTGCTGTTCCAGCGCAGTCACAGGCGCGACGTGTTCACGCACCTGCCACTGGGGTTCCGGCAAGGCCCGACGGTCGAGTTTGCCGCTCGGGCTGAGGGGCATTTGCTCCAGGCGCATCAGTTGTGCCGGGACCATGTATTCCGGCAGTTCGGCGGCCAGAGCGGTTTGCAGGCGGGTGCTTTGGGCTTCTTCGGACTCAGTGGAGTCGGCGGTATAGTAACCGATCAACTGACCGCCGGCTGACGTTTCGCGGACAAGCACCACCGCCTGGGTGACGCCGACTTGCGCCAACAGCCGCGCTTCGATTTCCTCCGGCTCGACACGGAAGCCGCGCAGCTTGACCTGCTGATCGAGACGTCCGAGGTATTCGATCACACCATCACTGGTCCAGCGCGCACGGTCACCGGTGCGGTACAGACGCGCGCCATGCTCGCCCAGTGGATCGACCACAAAACGCTCGGCGGTCAGGCCCGGACGCCCCAGGTAACCGCGGGCCAGGCCGATACCGCTGATGCACAGTTCCCCCGGCACACCGGCCGGCACCGGGTTGAGGACGCTGTCGAGGACACGGCAGACGACGTTGCCCAACGGTCGACCGATCGGCGAGCGCTCGCCATCGGCGGCGGTGCAGTGCCAATGGGTCACGTTGATCGCGGTTTCGGTCGGGCCGTAGCGGTTGTGCAATTGCACCGCCGGCAGTTGTTCCAGCACGCGGTTGCGCAGTTCGGCCGGCAGCGCTTCGCCACCGCAGAACAGCCGGCGCAGGCTGGTGCATTCGGCGCTGAGCGACTCGTCGATGAACACCGCCAGCAGCGACGGCACGAAGTGCAGCGTGGTCACCCCGTACGCTTGGACCAGCTGCGCGATGCGCTGCGGATCGCGGTGCTCACCCGGCCCGGCAAGCAGCAGCCGGGCCCCGGTGATCAACGGCCAGAAGCACTCCCACACCGACACGTCGAAACTGATCGGCGCTTTCTGCATCAGCACATCGGTTTCACTCAAGCGGTAAGTGTCCTGCATCCATTGCAGGCGTTCGGCGAGGGCCGCGTGGGTGTTGCCGACGCCTTTCGGTTGGCCGGTCGAGCCGGAGGTGTAGATAACGTAGGCCAGGTTGTCGCCGTGCAAATGCAGGCCCGGCGCATGGCTCGGCCAACTTTCCAGATGCAGGGCATCCATGGCAATGACGCTGACGCCTTCGCTGACAGGCAGGCGATCGAGCAACGGTGTTTGCGTCAGCAGCAAATCGACCTTGCTGTCGCTGAGCATGTAGGCCAGGCGCTCGGCCGGGTAATCCGGATCGAGCGGCACGTAGGCGCCACCGGCCTTGATGATCGCCAGCAGGCCGATCAGCAGTTGCGGCGAACGCTCGCAAGCAATGGCCACGCAGACATCCGGACCGACGCCTTTGTCGCGCAGGTAGTGGGCCAGGCGATTAGCCTGGGTGTGCAGCTCGGCGAAATCAAGGCTGCCGCCGTCCCACATCAGCGCGGTGCGCTCCGGGGTCTGGCGCGCTTGATGGTTGAGCAGTTCCGGTAGCCATTGGCTGGCGGGCGGGCAAGGTGCAACGGCCCATTCGGCTTGCTGATTAATTTCAGGTCCGGTCAGCAGAGGCAGGTCGCCGATGGCGGTTTCCGGTTGCTCACCGATGGCGCGCAACAGGTGGCTGTAATGCTCGGCCAAGCGCTCGATGGTCGCTGCATCGAACAGCTCGCTGGCGTAGTCGAAGGACAGGCTCAAGCGACCGTTGCGGTCTTCTTCGCTGTGCAACTGCAGGTCGAACTTGGCCTCGCGGCTGTGCCACGGCAGCTCTTCGGCGAGCAGCCCGGGCAGGCGCTTCAAGGCGCTGAGATCGCGCTGCTGATGGTTGAACATGACCTGGAACAGGCCTTGTTCACGGGCCTGGGGGAAGGCCTCAAGCAGTTGCTCGAAGGGCAAGTCCTGATGCGCCTGTGCACCCAACGCGGCCTGGCGGGTTTGCGCCAGCAGCTCAACGAACCGCAGGCGCGAATCCACCTCGGCGCGCAGCACCTGGGTGTTGATGAAGAAGCCGATCAGACCTTGGGTTTCCAGGCGCGGACGGTTGGCATTCGGCACGCCGATGCGGATGTCGCGCAGTCCGCTGTAGCGATGCAACAGGGTCTGGAACGCGGCGAGCAACAGCATGTACGGCGTGGCTTCGTGGGCATGGGCGGTGCGGCGAATGGCATCGCTCAGCGCCGCGTCCAGGCGCACGGTGTGGCGGGCGGCGCTGTGCAGCTGTTGCGCCGAGCGCGGGTGGTCGGTGGCCAGGCTGAGAGTCGGATGCTCATCGCCCAACTGCGCCTTCCAGTAAGCCAGTTGGCGCTCGCCCTCCCCTTGCGCCAGCCATTGGCGCTGCCAGCTGCCGTAGTCGGCGTACTGGGTCGGCAGCGGCGCGAGCGTGGCCTGTTGCCCTTGGGTTACCGCCGCGTACAGCCGGGAAAATTCGTCGATCAACACATTCATCGACCAGCCGTCAGCGATGATGTGGTGCATCGTCACCAGCAGCTGGTGATCTTCGTCGTCGAGGCGCACCAGCGTCACCCAGAGCAACGGACCTTTCTTCAGGTCGAACTGGGTGCGCGCTTCGTCCTCGCGGATTTGCCGGGCCCGGGCTTCACGTTCGGCCATCGGCAGATCGCTGATGTCGATGCATTGCAAATTGAATTCAGCGGAAACATCGACCTGCTGCAACGCCACACCGTCACGCTCGAAGAAGCGCGTGCGCAGGGATTCGTGGCGCTCGATCAACTGCTGGAAACTGCTGCGCAGCGCGTCTTCGTCGAGTTCGCCACGCAGGCGCAAGGCACCGGGAATGTTGTAGGCGCTGCTCTGCGGATCGAGTTGCCAGGTGATCCACAGGCGATTTTGCGCCAGGGATTGCGGCATGGCCTCGGTGCGCGACAGCGAGGTGATCGCGCCTTGGGCCAGACCTCCGTCCTGCTGTTGCCGGGCCACCGCTTCGGCGAACGCACCCAGGGTCGGCGCTTCGAACAGCAGGCGCAGGTTGAGCTCCAGGCGGAGTTGTTCGCGCAGACGCGCCACCACCTGCGTGGCCGCGATGGAGTTACCGCCCAGCAGGAAGAAGTGATCGTCGGCAGCGACCTGCTGGACCTGCAATTGCTCGCACCAGATCCGGCCGATCAGGCTTTGCAATTCCGAGCCAGATTCGCTGTTGGTTGCGCTTTCGCTGACCACCGAAGGGAACAGCGCATAACTGTCGAGGCTGCCATCCGCCAGGCGATTGCGGCACGCCGAGCGTTGCAGTTTGCCGCTGGAGGTCTTGGGCAAGGCGCCCGGATTGAGCAGCACCACCACGCTCGGCGCTTGCTGATAGGCCTCGGCCACGGCCTGGCGGATGGCTTTGATCAAGCCGTCGGGCGGCAGGATTTTCTGCACGCTGCGGCCGATTTCCGCGGCAATGCCGATGCCTTCCTCACCGTCGATATTCACCGCAAAGGCGGCGACGCGTCCCTTGCGCACCACCTCAACTTCACGCTCGACGGTCTGCTCGATGTCCTGTGGATAAAGGTTGTGCCCACGCACGATCAGCATGTCTTTAAGGCGCCCGGTGATGAACAGTTCACCCTCGCGTTTGAAGCCCAGGTCACCGGTGCGCAGCCAGCTTTTGCCGGCATGCTGGACGAAGGTCTTGGCCGAGGCCTCGGGGTTGCGCCAGTAGCCGTGGGCGATGCTCGGGCCGCTGGCCCAGACTTCACCGACCGCGTTGTCCGCCAGCTCGCTGAGCGACGCCGGGTCGATGATCAACACCGCATGCTCCGGCTGGCTGATGCCGCAGCTCATGATCGCGCTGCCCTCGCCGGCTTTGGCACGGTTTTGCGCCAGGGCCGCGTCGTCCACCCGCAGATTGCCGATGCCTTGGCCGCGCGGGGTACCGGCGACGAACAGCGTGGCTTCCGCCAGACCGTAGGAAGCCATGAAACTGTCTTCGGTGAAACCGCAGCTGGCGAACTTCTCGGCGAAGCGCTCGAGGGTGTCGAGACGAATCGGTTCCGACCCGGAATAGGCCACGCGCCAGCCGCTCAGGTCGAGGCGCTCCAGGGCCGACTCACTGACCCGTTCGCTGCACAGGCGATAGGCAAAATCCGGCCCGCCGCTGATGGTGCCGCCGTATTCGCTGATCGCTTCGAGCCAGCGCAGCGGCCGGCCGAGGAAGTACGCCGGCGACATCAACACGCAAGGCACGCCGCTGAAAATCGGCTGCAACAGGCCGCCGATCAGGCCCATGTCGTGGTACAGCGGCAGCCAGCTGACGATCACGTCGTCGGGGTTCAGGTCGATGCCGAAACCGTGGCGGATCAGCAATTCATTCGCCACCAGATTGCCGTGGCTAACCTGCACACCTTTGGGCAATGCGGTCGAACCGGAGGTGTATTGCAGGAAGGCGATGTCATCGTCTGCCAGGTCCGGCGCGACCCAGCGTTCGGCGTGGACGCTGTCGAGGGTATCGACACACAGCAGCGGCGGCGCGCCTTCAATCTGCAGCAAAGAATCGCGCAGCCCGGCGCTGGTCAGCAACAGGCGCGGCTCGGCATCGCCGATGATCGACAGCAGACGCTCCTGGTGATGCCGGCGCGCCGATTCCGGCGGATAGGCCGGCACCGCGATCACCCCGGCATACAGGCAACCGAAAAACGCCGCGACGTAATCAGGACCACTGGGAAACAACAACACCGCGCGATCACCAAAACCGGCCTCGGCCTGCAGCGCGCCGGCTATGGTGCGCGCCCGCTGATCCAGCTCGCGATAACTGAGCACCACAGCCTGGTCCCGGGTTTCGGCGAGAAAACGCAAGGCCACCCGATCCGGCGTCAGGGCCGCGCGGCGCTGGAGGGCTTGGACCAGTGTGCTGGGGAGTTCGAACGCGTCGGTCATGAGGTTTCCTGCCTGAATTCGGCTTGCAATTGGAATCGGTGTCGTAACGTCACGCCCCATTGGGGGGGCATGCAGGACGCGGTCTTCGCCGACCGCGCAAGGCATTGGCAATGCTGTGGTGTCCGGGGCTGCAGCCCGAAGCCATTCACCAATGAGAACGGATGACCTTGGCAAATAATTAGTCGACTGCCCTGCTAGCCAACCAGACCAAGGCGCGACAGCGTGTCGCAGTTCTCACTCTGCACCTTTGAGCAGCATTAGTTCTCTTTCTCAATTGACAATCATTATCATTCAACATAATTTGTCGCTCGATGTGTAGGGCGGCCCCGGCCTTCTTGTCGTCCCACTAACCTATTGGCAGCAAGGTGATCTCCATGACGGAACAAGCGTCCACAAGCAGGTGCGATTCGCCGCTACTTCAGGCATTCGTCGACAATCGACTGATACTGGTCAAGATTGCAGCCCGCATCACCGGCTGCCGCTCGCGCGCTGAAGATGTGGTGCAGGACGCGTTCTTCCGCCTGCAATCGGCGCCGAACATCACCTCCTCGTTCAAGGCGCAGCTCAGCTACCTGTTCCAGATCGTGCGCAACCTGGCCATCGACCACTACCGCAAGCAGGCCCTGGAGCAGAAATACTCCGGCCCTGAAGAAGAAGGCCTAAACGTGGTCATCCAGGGCGCCTCACCAGAAACCTCGCACATCAACTTCTCCACCCTGGAAAACATCGCCGACGCCCTGACCGAACTGCCAAGCCGGACGCGTTATGCCTTCGAGATGTACCGCTTGCATGGCGTGCCGCAGAAGGACATCGCCAAGGAGTTGGGGGTGTCACCGACCCTGGTGAACTTCATGATTCGCGATGCGCTGGTGCATTGCCGGAAGGTGTCGGGGAGTCGGGCGGATACGTTTGCCCAGCGTTGAGGCTTGATCGCCAGATCAAGAAAGACGTACTGAAATTCGCGACGAATCAGTCGCCCTGCAGCAAACCTGAGCTGTATTCACTGAAACTGCTGCCAAGCGCACTGCCCTGGAAATTCAGTTTGCCGGGGTTGTTGCTGTGGCTTGGGGTAAAGCCAGCAGACGGCTGGCAGTCTTCGGAATAACAGCTGTGGGTACTTGTCCCCGAACAGGCGCTCAACAGCAAAGCGCTGGCGATTAGCGCGACTTTGATTGTGTTTGAGATCATTTTTTAGATTCCTGTGGGAGGTGCGGTGATTTGAGCCGACGCCTTCATCCTAGGCCGCTGACCCGTCGCCTATAATGAAACCTGGATGAGTGACAGGGTTCGTTCAGGATCGGTGGTTTGCGCACAACTCTCCCGGCGTCGGTCCAACCGCTACCCTTCCCCCAAACTTATGTATTAAAGACAGCTGTTTGCCGGGAGCTTACATTCGCTCACCGGCAAGGACGCATTCCAAACAGACACTCACGCCGAAGGCACTGAGTAAAATGCGTTACATAGCCATCCTCCTCATAGTCATCATCTTCGCCATCCTTGCCTTGGCGTTGTATGGTTGGTATCGCCACCTGAAAGACGACGAAGATGACCTTGTTTAGCCAGCGCTCCTTTAAGCCTCTATCATCTCCAGCAACCGGCTAAATCTGTGCAGAAAAGAAAATGATTTATGTCGAGACACACCTCGCGACAGCCTGTTGATTCAAGCGGGCGCTTGACGGTGTAAGATGCCCGACAAACGTCCATCATCGAGGCTGCCATGACTGGGATATCCCTGGACCTGCCGGAAGACTTGTCGAATTCTCTCGTCGAACTGGCCAAGACAAACGGCCAAACTGCAAGCTACCTGGCGATGGATGTTCTGCGCGACTACATCGAGCACGAAAGGACCTTGACCGCACAGATCGAATTGGCGGTAAAGGAAGCTGACCAAGGCAATTTCGCCAGCGAAGACCAAGTGGCGGCGATGCGCGCTCGGCGCTGGAGTCGGAATGCGGGTTGAGTGGCTGGAAAAAGCACTCAAAAACCTGGAAGACGAAGCCAACTATATTGCTCTTGAAAATCCCAAGGCCGCTGACGACTTTTCCGATGCAATTTTCGCCAGTGTAGATAAATTGGCTCAGTTTCCGGCCATGGGCCGTGAAGGGCGAGTCAAACAGACGCGCGAATGGGCAGTACCAAACTGGTCCTATCTAATTCCTTATCGCGTGCGCGGCGATCGCCTTCAAATCCTCGGTGTCTTTCACACTCGACAACGCCCCCGCACCAAGTGGTGAAGGTAGAGGACTGCGCCTTCCCAACACCTCCTGTTCATCCGTATGCAATCCAAAAAACCACCTGGCCGATGGTGGCGTTACCGCTGACTTGTTCTCATGTGGCACTCAGGAACGCGAGTCGGATGCAGGCTCCCCTGGAGCTACCCCAAACAATCGATCGGCTATCTGCCGACCTCGCTCCAGCCCTTCCGCCGTCAACCAGATCGATTTGTTCTTGTTCACCGGATTACTGATGAAACCGTGCTCATGCAATCGGTTCATGATCTCGAAGTCGAACCCTTTCCAGGCATTGCCGTCGTCGGAACTGAAGGTTGCCAACAGGGCAAGCACGGCATCTTCAATCAGTTTTTCGTCGTATTCCATGATCATTGCTCCGCTCGTATTCATTGGGCTCTGCACTAGGCGCAAGCTCAGGTTGCCCGAGTAGGTTTCTGCAGTGCGCTTCCGAGTTTCGCACAGGTTTCCAGGTAATCGGTGACGGCCTCTTCAAATGCGACTCGGAGCTCACTGAGCGACTCGCCGTGAAAACCCACGACATCCTTGACATCCACGATGTGTCCAACAAACAGGCCGTCTTCGTCACTGTAGTCAATGCGGGCAGCGTAGCCGTTGCAGTTCATCATATTCACGGGATAACTCCTGCCTGGTCAAGGAAAGCCCGGGCGTTACACAAGATTCAGATTTTTGCAGGTCGGTGACCAGAATATCGAGGTGAGTCTCGATGCAGTTGTAGGAAAAGTCCGGGAATCATGTAGGGAGGTTACGTTTGCTGAACCTACCGCAGCCGCTCAACGAGGCTTCTTCGCACGCTCATACACCGCACTACGCTCCCGCTTCCCTACTGCTACCACCGAAACCACGACGCGCGCTTCAATAACCTCATATACCAACCTGTACCCGGACGATTTCAATTTGATCTTGTAGCAGTCCGGCATCCCGTGCAGCGCATCCGCTGGCACTCTGGGGTTCTCCAATCGTTCGGCGAGCTTTTTTTTGAGTTGGTCGCGCAAGGTATGGCCCAATTTGTCCCACTCCTTGCGTGCCGAAGGCAGGAATTCGAGCTTATAAGTCATCCAGTTCTACCGGCACGGGCGTTTCGTGGCGGCGGGCGCGGACCAGCTCCGCCAGATCCAGATCGTCCAGTCGCTCCATCATGGCTTCGAAGACATCGGCTGGGACCATGTAGCCCATGACCCGATTATGGTTGAGGACGGCGACCGGGCTGCCATGGGCGCCACTCAGTACTGCCGAAGGATTTTTCTTCAATTCAGATACGCTGACGGCAATATCGGCCAATACGCTTTGCATGATTAAGACTCCAAATTAGGTCTTTATACTGGTCTAAATTATCATTTTCAGCAACCTCTCCGTCGTCCCCCTTTTCCGTTCCCCGGCCCGCTTTTCACGTCCCCTTCCCAGAGGTCAACTTGTGCTTTCGCGCCTTTTTTAGAGCAGCAGTAGATTGCGCCGGAATTGCAACGATCGTGTCACACACGTCACAGACCCCAGCCAAAACGTCCTTCGCCTCGCCGTGGCGATCGCTGAATGGCACATTGCGGCGGACATAATTCGTGGTGACAATTTGCTGGCAGTGCTCACATAAAGCCCTACCGTGATCGCCTTCAAATGGAAGCTTCATAAATTAACTCACCGATAGAAAATAAATGCGCCCCCTTTCAGGTCAATAAAAAGGACGTCACTCACCGAAATATTCACAACTTGTCCTTGAGTTATGATTAGCAGAGCAGCTTCCTGCAGAATAGAAGAACTCCCAGCTTACCCATTATAGTCACAATGGATTTGCATGCTCTCTGTTTGGTTGTGGTGGATGCTGAAGTCGCACTGCTCAAGTGCTCCTTTGACGAGTTTAATAACAGTAAGGTGCTCCTCCGTTCTACTATGTTGAAGACTCAACGATGTAAAGACTCCCAGGGGCAAAAATCGCAGTCTTTTTCCATTCAGAACAATTGACACATCTACATGAGAGCCATCCACGTCATGCCCATTGGAGCCAAATATATCATCCACCTCGCTCTTTCGCCTGGGGTAGCATGTGCAAAATAGCTTGATACCTAGCCATCTTGATATGTGCCTGAACATACCAAGCCTGCTACTTTTATTTTCATATCCACGAACGAGCAGTAGCTTAATGGATGATGGGAGTTTTGACTGGACTTCAAGCAACTTAAGAAATACATTTTCTTCAATTAATACTTTAGAGGATGGCCAGCGAGGTGCAACCTTTAAACCTTTGGTTTCCCCTTTAAGTAGTATCAGCATGCTGTTCGAGCTCTTACTGGTTATTTGTTTGACTTCGTAAGAGTTTATCATGCGTAAGCGTGTTTAGCATTGTGCTCACAATTCGATGCTCAGGGAAAACATCTCAGGTGAGACGGGTGTTTTGATTGAGCGCGCACTTGACGCTTCTCAAGCGCCCGTTTTCTTGACGCATCGAAAAACACAAAGTATTTTTCACCTCCCCTCCTTTTCGGCTACCTCTGCCGTGCACCGCCCAGGCGTTAACTCGCGAAGCGGTCATACAGATGCCGACACTTACGCGGCCGCTATTTACTGGCGTGCCTCTATTTCGATATCAAGTGTATAAGGTTGATTTCATGATCATTCGTCAGGCCAATGCTGCCGACTACCCGCAACTGCTCGACATTTGGCTGCGATCCGTTAGCGCTACTCACCACTTCCTTCAAGAGTCCGACATAGACGCTCTGCTTCCGCAGCTTCGCGACATCTATCTACCCGTTGTTGACGTATGGATTGCGTTAGGCGTGAAACACTGTCCGCTTGGCTTTATTGGACTCAATCAAAACCACGTAGAAATGCTCTTCATTGATCCTGATATTCGCGGCCAAGGTATAGGCCGTGCGCTACTGAATCACGCCCGCAGTTCGCGCTATACGATGAGCGTTGACGTAAACGAGCAAAATCCCCAGGCGGTAGGCTTCTATCTCCATTACGGGTTCGTTCAAACAGGTCGCTCTCCTTTGGACGGTGAAGGCAGACCGTTTCCACTACTACACATGAACTTATCCAGCTAAGAGCACGATGAAAAGTCGGCCCTACGCTTGCGCAGTGCCGACCCATGAGTAGCGAAACCTGTGCATAAAAGGGTGAAGCCGGTGTAAACCTATTGAAGGACTAGACATATACAGGTTCGGAGAGGAAAAAGGGGACGAAAAAATAAATCTGTTCCATTTCTGCCAAAACACCATTGGAGTAAGAATGGGCTTCTACACCAATGGTGCTTTACAACTACTACGCTGACGAATAGGGCAAGCCCCCCTCGCCACAATGAACGTAGCTACTCAGGTAGCTCGAGTCGACGCCACACCTGCCCCGCTCTCCCGCCGTTTCTCCGTCGCCCCGATAATGGATTGGATGTAGGTATCCGCTGTGTCCCCGGCCCGCCGGTCCGATCGGCTTTACTCATTCAGCTTTGTAGCAGTTTTTAAGCAAGCTTTCACACAGGCCTGTCAGGGATACTATCGGTTCTTAGTTTGTAGTCTCAGGTAGTCGAGTGCGGGCGGCTGTAAGTCCCCCTATTTCAACATCCGACTGCTACGCTGAATGCTTACCTCCCCGCTGCTCGACCCAATTCGTGAGCTACATGCGCCAGAGACTCGCATGCCGACCACCTCACGTACTCCCAGGAGGGCAATGTATGCGCTTTTGAGATGGTCTATGTCCCTATGATGTGTTCAGTTGGTCTCAGATTCCCGAATCAGTTTCTTGTTGATCTTTCCAACACTGGTTTTAGGAATCTCCGTGACGAACTTGAACCTTCTCGGAATCGCCCATTTGTTGATACGGCCAGACGCCACAAACGGTTGTAGATGGGCTTCGAGCAATGCCTGGTCGAGGTGTTTGCCTGGTACGCAGACGACCAAGGCTATCGGGCGCTCGCCCCATTGCTCATCGGCGATGCCGACTACAGCGACAGCGCTGACAGATGAGTGTTCGCTGATCAGGCTCTCCAGTTCAAGCGAACTGACCCATTCCCCTCCCGTCTTGATCACATCCTTGATTCGATCCTTGATTTCCACCACCCCCCGGGAATCGATCGAAGCCATGTCACCGGTGTGCAGCCATCCGTTGTGCCACAGTTCTGCACTCTGTTCCTCATCCTTGAAATAACCTTGGGTCAACCATGGCGTTCGCACCACGACTTCACCGAGCGACTCACCATCATGAGGAACGTCATTGCCGCCCGCATCGATGATTTTCAAATCGACCATCGGTAATGGCATCCCCGTCTTGATTCGACTGGGGAGCTGAGCTTGTGCAGGTAATTCAAGATCCTGCGCATGCAGGTAGGTGGTGCAGAGCAATGGACAGGTCTCTGACATCCCCTATGCAGCATGCACACGTATGCCACGGCTGGTCGCTCGCTGCGCGATACCCATGGTCAAGGAACTTCCGCCCAGGAGCATTTTCCAGCCATACAGGTTAGTCCGGGTGGCCTCTTCGCATCCCAGGATCATTTGCAGGATTGTGGGCACGCAATGGGAAAAAGTGACCTTCTCTTCGCGAAAGAGACTGACCAGGCGATTGGGCTCGTATCGACCGGGATATACCTGCTTGACCCCCATCAATGTGGCGACATAAGGCACGCCCCAGGCATGCACATGAAACATGGGAGTGATTGGCATGTAGACGTCATCGGAACGTAGCAACGGTTGGCCTTGATAGGCACCTAACGTCCCGACTGCATTCAAGGTGTGCAGCACCAATTGGCGGTGTGAGAAATACACGCCTTTAGGATTGCCCGTAGTACCGGTTGTGTAGAAAAGGGTCGCCACCGAGTTTTCATCAAAATCAGGGAAGTCGTAGTTTGCACTGGCCTTGCCCAGCAAAGACTCATACTCCCCCAGCACGGGCAAATCCGTAACGGCTGCAACGTCGTCAGAGAGTTGGATGTAACCTTTGACGGTCGATAGCCCGTCGTGAATCTGCTCGATCAGGGGGATAAAATCGTCATGGACCAGCACCAGATCATCTTCAGCATGATTCATGGTGTAGCGCACCTGGTCTGCGGACAGTCGGATGTTCACGGTGTGCAGAACTGCGCCGATCATCGGGACCGCAAAAAAACACTCCAGATAGCGATGGCTGTCCCAGTCGAGCAGCGCTACGGTATCCCCAGCCTTGACGCCCGCCGCCGTCAGGGCATTGGCCAGGCGCTGGATTCGCTCATGAAGCATGCGGTAGCTGTACCGCAGTTTGTCCGCATAGACGATTTCCTGATCTGGTTCGTACCGTACCCCCGACAGCAGCAAGCGCTTGATCAGTAGCGGGTAGGCATAAGCGTCTGGCGCTGGCTTGATTATTTTTGTAGTCAGCATGGTGTTTTTTCTCACTCCCGTATTTCAGGTGTTGTCCCACTGTTCTCCCGCCGCTAAACAGCAAGTACAGGGACCCTATCCACTTCGAACCGTGGTGTGGCAAGGTAAGTTTTACCGGACCTTCATGCTGTACATTTGGTGCCAGCCACTGCCCATTTCACGACAAATTCCGAAAAGTACAACGCCCGAAACCCCAACATTTAAGGTCTGCAAAATTACTTTGGAGGATGCAGGCAGGACGGTTTTCATTTCTCGCTCAAACCTCTATAAAGGGCCTGATTTTGAAATATTCACTTGCCACTTCAGACGAATTTTTCACTTCTGCACTGGGCAGGATGGGGCAATAAACACAACAACAACGAGGTCAACATCATGGCCCTAATGGCACGTACAGCTGCCCTGACGAATTACCTGGAATTGTGCACGCAACTGGCTCTCAATCCTCTGCCACTGCTCAATGAGTTCGCACTCAGCAAGGCGATGTTGAAGAATCCGGAATTGCGCATCCCCATGACAGTTGTGGCAAAGTTGCTTGAAGCGTCGGCAAAGGCCAGTGGTTGCGAAACGTTTGGCCTGCGCATGGCTGAGTCACGACAGCTTTCGAGTTTCGGCGCAATCAGCTTGTTGCTCACCCACCAGCCAACCCTGCGCGATGCCTTGACCACCATCGGACAATACCGGCACCTGCTCAACGAATCCCTGGCAATGGATATCTCGGAGACAGACAAGATAGTGATCATCCGTGAGGAAATCACAATCGACCCGGCCACGCCAAAGCGGCAAAGTATCGAACTGGCAATCGGGGTGCTGCATCGACTTTGCAGTGCGTTGCTCGGCAAGAGTTGGCGCCCTCAGAGCGTAAGCTTCACTCACAACGCCCCGGCAGACCTGAACGTCCACCGTCGGGTATTTGGCTGTAACGTTGAATTCAACTGCCAGTTCAATGGCATTGTCTGCCTTGTCGCTGATTTGAATACGGCGAATCCTACCGCTGACCCGGTAATGGCGAACTATGCACGAGAGTTTTTCGAAGCATTGCCTGGGGCCAGCAAGGGCTCGACCCTGAATGAAGTACGCCAAGCCATTTACCTGCTGCTACCCATGGATCGGGCCTCGATCAGTCTGGTCGCCCAATCCCTCGACGTAAATGTGCGCACCTTGCAACGCAGACTGGAAGACAGCGGCGTCAGTTTCTCCGAACTGCATGATCAAGTACGACGCGAACTTTTGAACCGTTACATGGCGAACCCACGTTACTCCTTCAGTCAGGTCGCAGGTCTGCTTGGCTACTCGACCCCAAGTTCATTCACCCGCTGGTTCACCGCTCAGTACGGCATGACACCGACAGCCTGGCGGCGCCAAAACCTCGACTACCAGGAATAGAACAAGTATCAAGCTCGGGAAGTTTTTGCACCCAGGGGGCACCATTGCAGTGCCCCCATGCGCCTCTCCCCGGCCCTTAGACAGTCAGCTCACTGCGATCACGGAAGTACTCCAACGCCTCGGGATTGGCGAGTGCCTCGACGTTCTTCACCGACTCACCATGAACGACATTACGAACAGCCAGCTCAACGATCTTGCCGCTCTTGGTCCGGGGTATATCCACGACTTGCAGGACCTTCGCAGGAACGTGACGTGGTGTGGTGTTGTTGCGCACCTGCTGTTTAACCCGCGCCACCAGATCATCGTCGAGCTGTTGGCCATCACGCAGCTTCACGAACAGAACGACGCGGGTGTCGCCCGCCCATTCCTGCCCGATCACCAACGATTCGACAATTTCCGGCAGTAGCTCAACCTGGCGGTAAATCTCCGCAGTGCCGATGCGTACGCCTCCGGGATTCAGGGTGGCGTCGGAGCGCCCGTAGATAGCGAAACCGCCACGACCATTGATCTCGGCAAAATCGCCATGGCACCAGATGTTGCTGAAACGGGCGAAATAGGCCGCGTGATAGCGCGAGCCATCAGTGTCATTCCAGAAACCTACCGGCATGCATGGGAACGGCCGGGTGCACACCAGCTCACCTTTGACTTCGCGTACGGATTCACCTTGCTCATCGAAAACCGCCACCGCCATGCCCAGACCCGCACGCTGGATTTCACCGCGATACACAGCCTGGATAGGTACGCCGACCACGAAGCCCGACAGAATGTCGGTCCCGCCGGCGACCGAGGCCAGGTGCAAGTCGCTCTTGATCTCGCGGTAGACGTAATCGAACCCCTCTGGAGCCAGTGGGCTGCCGGTCGACAGAAAAGCCCGCAACGCCGTCAACGAATGGCTGTGCCGTGGCGAAAGCTCCTGCTTGAGCAACGCATCGATAAACTTCGCCGACGTGCCGAAATGGGTCATGCCTTCGTCGTCGGCGTAATCGAAAAGAATACTGCCAGGACGTCCGTCACGGCCTGCGATAAAGGGTGATCCGTCGTAGAGCAGCACCGTTGCCCCGGATGCCAGGCCGGACACCAGCCAATTCCACATCATCCAGCTGCAAGTGCTGAAGTAGAACAGGCGATCATCGGCATGCACATCGGTGTGCAACTGGTGTTCCTTGAGGTGTTGCAGCAATGAGCCGCCATGACCATGAACGATGCACTTGGGAACACCGGTCGTTCCCGAGGAAAACAGGATGAACAACGGATGGTCGAAAGGCACCTCGACAAACGCGATCTCGACAGCGGCATAGGGCTCGATAAAGTCAGCGAAACGAACTCCGCCGACAATATTGGCAACATCCGGCACGTCCTCGACATACGGCACGACTACGGTACGCAGGAGGCTCGGCAGTCGAGCCGCTACTTCAGCATTTTTCGCCAGGCAATCGACGCGTTTGCCGTTGTACCAATAGCCGTCTACGCACAACAGCAGCTTGGGCTCGATTTGCCCGAAACGGTCGAGCACTCCCTGCACACCGAAGTCGGGTGAGGCCGAGGACCAGACTGCGCCGAGCGAGGCGGTGGCCAGCATGGCAACCAGGGTTTCGGGCATGTTTGGCATGACGGCTGCAACGCGATCGCCCTTGCCGATGCCCAATGCTTCCAGGCCCTGGCGAAAGCGAGAAACCTGGTTATAGAGTTCAGCTCGGGACAAGCGCCGGCGGACCTTGTCTTCACCCCAGAAGACCAAGGCATCTGCGTCGTCGCGGCGCGCCAGCATCGACTGCGCGTAGTTCAATTGCGCATTCGGGAACCAGCGTGCTCCGGGCATCTGGCCACTGTTTTCCAGCACCACATCACCCAGTTTGCCGACGCCGCCACAAAATTCCCAGACAAGCGGCCAAAACTGCTCAATCTCTTCGACCGACCAACGCCACAATGCGTCGTAGTCAGTGAAATCATGCCCGGTACGCGACTGCGCAAATTGCATGAAAGCCATCAGGCGCGTGTTGGAGATGCGCTCGGCGCTGGGCTGGAAAATGGGTTTCTCGTTCATATCAGTCTCTCTTGGTACAGGCAGACGGCCAGAGCGAAGCGGCCGAAATAAAAGGTGCTCAGGTCAAGCCCGGATGCAGCAACATCAACGGATGAATCTCATGGCGCCGCTCCCACCACCGGGGCGGAGCCAGGCGCCCGCAACTTTCCGATATCGCGGTGGTAGTGACGCTTGCCGTACCAGAACACCAGGGCAGACGCGACGGCCATCAGCGGGATGATCTGGAAGGCGTGGTCCAGGCTGACCGCATCGGCCAGCATGCCGGTGACCAGTGGGCCAGGCGCCAGCCCCAAAATATTGTTGGCCAACGCCAGCACCGCGAATGCCGTGGCGTGCACCGAGGGATGGGTCAGATTAGCCACCATGGCACCGGCCGGCCCGCAAGTGCCACTGGCAACCAGCATCCCCATGCTGATCAAGGTGAGTTGCAAGGCACCGGGCGGCAAATGGAAAGCCACTCCCAGTAACAAACCGCTGATCAGGCAATAAGCGATGGCCAGGGTGATTTTGCGGTCTGGTGCATTGCGGCACAGGCGATCACTCAACATGCCACACAGGATCATGCCGCCACCGCCGATCAGGACGATCAACGCCGAAAGCATGCCGGCCTTGTCAGTGTTCATGTGGTAGTAGCGATTCAAATAGCTCGGAAACCAGGCGAGTACCGAGCCAACGACAAACAGCTGGAGGCCATTGCCAATGTAGGCGCAGATCACCGAGCGACTGGCAAACAGTGTGGCCAGTGGCCGTTTAACGGGGGCTCCTGCGGCCCGGCCCTGCGAACTGCATGGGCGTTGCGCGGTAATGCGTCGCTCACGCACGACAATCAGGTAAATCACCGCCAGGCACATCCCGAACAGTGCCATGCTGGTGAACGCGACACGCCACCCCAGGTGCGCAGCGATGACGCCGCCCAACGCCATGCCCAGCACCGAACCGAACATGCTGCCGGCCATGAACGCGCCCGACAGGGAGGCGCGCATGTGTTTGGGGAAAACGGATAACACCACGGCAATACCGACACTGCCATAGGCGGCCTCACCGGCACCTACCAGAAAGCGCGCAACAAACATCTGATTGAAGTTTTCCGCAATTGCGCACCCCAGTGTCGCCAGGCTCCAGAACATGGCCATCAGCACCAGGCTCTTGACGCGTCCCCAACGGTCCGCGAGCAACGACAATGGAATGGTCAGCACACCGACCATGACCGAGACGATACTGCTGAGCATCCCCAACTGTGCGTCACTCAGCGCCCATTCGGCCTTCAGTAGCGGGAAAACCGCGTTGAGCACCTGGCGTGACATGTAATCGGAAATCAGCAGGCCAAAGGTCAGTGCGAACACAACCCAGGCAAACGTACGGGGAACGCTGACGGCGACGTCCGCGCCGTCACCGACGGTGGCGTGATGGAAAGCCATGGCAGATCCTTGATTCGATGTGTCTTGTTGTTATTAGGTTAGACGGCAGGGAACGTTAAGCGTCCCCTGCCCTGGCCAGTCTGGCTGGCCATCGATAGCACAGGTCTTGGGTGAGGGTAGATCCGTTACTGATGCGGCTTGCGATTCGGTGTGAATCCGTTCGCGGCCAGGGTTTCATCCGCGTCCTTGTAGAACGTGCCGATCTTGTAGATTTCGCGCGCCTCCTTGCCATTGGCAACCGGTCGTGCACATTCATTGGCGATGCGCACCAGTTGCTGGATCTGCTCCACGCTGCTCATCTTGCGCGAACGATCAGGTGTCCAGATCGTGTCTTCGATACCACAGCGCACATGCAGGCCCATCGCAATGGCCATCATGTTGAGCGGCAGCACGTTGTTCATCTGGCCCTCGAATGTCAGCACTGCACCGTCCGGCACTGCGCGCATGAAATTGGTCATGTTGTACGGCGTCATCGCGTCAGCGCCGCCACCGATGGGAATCCAGGTCAGAATCAAAGGCACGTTGCAAACGCCGCGGCGCATCATGCGCTCAACGGTTTCCAGCGAGTTGATGTTGCCCATCTGGAACTGCACCTGGATGCCATTCGCGCTCAGGCGCTTGACGTGCTCTTCCACCCACCCGGGGCCGGCCGGAATGGTCATTTCGCGGTAGGCGAGCTGCTTCACCGGATCAGCGAACGAAGTTCCGGCGAGATCGTCCTCGGACAGCGCCTCGATGATGTTGAACTGGTTCGAGTTGATAGCCAGGGTCACCTGATCCGGCTTCGGTGTCAGCTCGGCCAGCATGTGGCGTGTGTCGTCAGACAGCCATTTCGCGACCTCGCCTTCCGATTCGGGCGCAAATGAAATCGAGCCGCCCACCTGAATGATCATATCCGGTACAGCTTCACGTACTCCGGCGATCAGTTCGTTGAACTTGGACAAGCGTTTTGAGCCTTTGCCGTCGAGTTCGCGCACATGCAGGTGCAGCACAGTGGCACCGGCTTCATAGCAGTCGACAGCCTTCTGAACTTGCTCATCCATGGTGACCGGAATGTCTTCCGGGAAGTCACTGACCTCGAACTGAGGGCCATAGGGAGCCACAGTGATGACCAGTTTTTCCTGGTTTTCGGGGTACAGCGAACCGTCAATGAAATTCATGGGTATCTCCGAGGACGTATTGTTGGGTGACGCGTTTTTGTCAGTCGACAGGAAGAAATATCTAATAGGGCTTGGTGCCTATGATTCCGGCTCGGTCCATCTTTCGATGGCACGCCGGATAATCCATTACTGCATAGTGTTGCGTAGCGCTGTTGTCCCAGATGGCGACACTGTTGGGCTCCCAGCGCCAACGCACCTGGTACTCCGGGATGTATGCCTGACTTAGCAGATAACGCAGCAATTCCCCGGCACCGGGGTTCGCGTCCTGCCCATAGCGGACATGCTCACTGGTGTGAAAATTGGTGAAGTGCGTGGTAAAGACATTCACGTACAACACCTTCTCGCCAGTTTGCGGATGCGTTCGCACGACTGGATGCTCTGCGTCCGGAAATCGGGCTTTGAGTGCCAGACGCTTATCCATCGGCATCGATGCGCCAAAGGTGGCCTCGATACTGTGGCGAGCCCTCAAGTTGGCAATCTTGTCCTTGATATGGGCAGGCAGGTTTTCATAAGCCAGCGCCATGTTTGCCCACATCGTGTCTCCGCCAACTGGAGGGCATTCAACGCACCGCAACACTGCTCCGAAGGGTGGTGCTTCCCGCCAGGTGGCATCGGAGTGCCAAGCATTTTCGTATCGGTCGGGTGATTGATCCGGTGTCTTGTAGATACGGACCAGGCCTGGATAATCCGGATCACTGCCCGCGACCGGGTGATCCTCGAGATCACCAAAGCGCCGCGCAAACGCTACGTGTTCTGCGCTGCTGATGTCCTGATTCCTCAGGAACAGGACACGATACTTGAGCATTGCCCCGCGGATCTCGGCGAACAAATCGTCATCGTGAATGGCATCCGCCAGCTTCACGCCCACCAGTTCGGCGCCCAGCGCACAGGTTTGTTGTTTTATGTGCATTACGCAAAGTCTCCTGATTCTTCCTTGACGTCACGGAACCAGCACAGTCGCCCCGATCGTCTTTCGCGACTCCAGCATGCGATGCGCTTCGGCGGCCTCGGCGAGCGCGAAGATCTGTTTCGGCTCGCTCGAAATTTTCCCGGCAAGCACCAGGTCGAACAGCTCCTTGGCCATGGAGAGCATGTGCGAGCGAGGCTTGATGTAATGCACCATCGCCGGGCGCGTGAACCAAATTGACCCCTTCAGGGCAAGCGTCAGCGCATCGACATTGACGGGGCCGGAACTCGTGCCGTTGCTGACGAGGGTGCCACGCACTTGCAGGCTGTCCAGCGAAGCCTGCAGGGTGTCCTTGCCAACAGAGTCATAGACGACGGGTACACCTTGGCCATCCGTCAGTTCGCGCACACGCTCTGCGATGTTCTCGCGAGAGGTGACGATCGTATGCGTGCAACCGTTGGCCTTGGCGATTTCCGCCTTTTCGTCACTGCTGACGGTGCCGATCATCGTGACCCCAAGCGCACGCGCCCATTGGCAAGCGATCAGGCCGACGCCACCGGCAGCCGCGTGGTAGAGAATCGTCTCGCCACCCTTCAACGGATAAACCTGACGGAAAAGATATTGCGCCGTCAGGCCCTTCATGATGAGCGTCGACGCTGTGCGATCCGATATCCCGTCTGGCAACGGAATCAGCACCTCGGCGGGAATCAAACGCACGTCGGAATAGGCACCTTGCGGCCCCATCAGATAACCGACCCGGTCTCCGACCTTGATATCGGTCACACCCGGCCCTACCGCTTCGACGACACCGACAGCGTCCGAACCGAGGCCGCCCGGCAGTTGAGAAGGGTAATAGCCAGTGCGGTGGTAGATGTCGATGAAATTGACCGCGATGTAGCTATGTCGAACGCGAGCCTGTCCCGGCCCCGGTTCACCGACCTCGACGTCTTCACAACAAAGCACTTCGGGTCCACCGGTTTCGTAAAAGCGAACAGCTTTGGCCATCTCGTTTCTCCAGTCTGAATTTTCTTGTCGGCGCTAGGGCCCTTTGGACTGGAATATACGAATGTTCGAACGTGGGTTATGTACATCTCGCGACGGAGACTATCCAGTTCATGACACACCGTTTCGCAAATCAGTGGAAATGTTGAATTGCCGAGAGTGACTTGGGGGCAGTATCGGAGATGGGCGGCGCGCTGAATGTCGGTGAGGGTTTCGGGGCGGGTCATCTTCTGCCACTCGAACACCTGGCGCGAGCTGAGCGCTCATTTGAATTGGCTCTTGATAAGAATCACTGAGTGTTTTTTAAACACGCGCTCCAGGACCGTTGAAAACGCAGCTAATTACGGCGTTTCCGATGGCTGTGGAAGGCGCAAGACTCACCAAACCCCCAATCCTGATAAACTCCCCCACCTCCCAGCCTCACCATTCCAGATCCCCCATGTCCGTATCCAACGCCACACCCGCCCCGCTCTCCCGCCGTTTCTCCGTCGCCCCGATGATGGACTGGACCGACCGTCACTGCCGTTTCTTCCTGCGCCTGCTTTCCAAACACGCGCTGCTCTACACCGAAATGGTCACCACCGGTGCCTTGCTCAACGGTGATCACGAGCGGTTCCTGCGGCACAACGAGGCCGAGCATCCGTTGGCGTTGCAGTTGGGTGGCAGTGTGCCGTTGGACTTGGCGGCTTGTGCGCGGATGGCGCAGGAGCATGGGTACGATGAGGTGAATCTGAATGTGGGCTGCCCCAGTGACAGGGTGCAGAACAATATGATCGGCGCGTGCCTGATGGGGCATCCGCAGTTGGTGGCCGATTGTGTGAAGGCGATGCGCGATGCGGTGTCGATTCCGGTGACGGTGAAGCATCGGATCGGGATCAATGGGCGTGACAGCTATGAAGAGCTGTGCGATTTCGTTGGCACGGTGCGTGATGCCGGCTGTACCAGTTTTACCGTGCATGCGCGGATTGCGATTCTTGAGGGGTTGTCGCCGAAGGAGAATCGCGATATTCCGCCGCTGCGTTATGACGTGGCCGCGCGGTTGAAGGCGGACTTCCCTGAGCTGGAGATTATTCTCAACGGCGGGATCAAGAGCCTGGAAGCCTGTCACGAGCATTTGCAGACGTTCGACGGGGTGATGCTCGGGCGTGAGGCTTATCACAATCCCTATGTGATGGCCGAGGTGGATCAGCAGTTGTTTGGCAGCACCGCGCCGGTGATCTCTCGCGCCGAGGCGTTGGCGCAGTTGCGGCCTTATATCGCTGCGCACCTGGAAGCCGGTGGCGCGATGCACCATATCACTCGCCATGTGCTGGGGCTGGGTACCGGGTTTCCGGGGGCGCGCAAGTTTCGCCAGTTGCTGTCGGTGGATATCCACAAGGCGAAAGATCCGCTGGCCTTGCTGGATCAGGCGGCCGGGTTGCTCGAGGGGCGTTGATCGCCCCGTTGTTTCAGCGTTTGGGTAAGTCGATGGTCACTTTCAAGCCGCCCCACTCGCTTTCTTGCAGCAGTAGCTGCCCTCCCCAGCTGTCGACGATGTCGCGCACGATGCCCAGGCCCAGGCCATGGCCGTCGGTCTGTTCATCCAGGCGGGTGCCGCGGCTGATTACCTGATCGCGCTGGTCCTGGGGAATGCCCGGGCCGTCGTCTTCCACGTTTAATTCGTAGGCTTGCGCGGTTTCGATCACGCTGAGGCGAACTTCGGCGTCCGCCCATTTGCAGGCGTTGTCCAGCAGGTTGCCGAGCAGTTCCAGCAGGTCTTCGCGGTCCCAGGGCAGCTGCAGGCCGCTGGGCGCGACATAGCTGAGGTGCAGGTGTTCGCCGTGGATCATGTTCAGGGTGGCGAGCAATCCTGGCAGTTCGGCGTCGCAATCGAACAAGGCCCCGGGCAATGCGTCGCCGGCCAGGCGGGCGCGGTTGAGTTCGCGATTGAGTCGCAGGCGGACCTGTTCCAGTTGGTCCTTGAGGACCTGGCGCAGTTGCGGGTGGGCGTCGAGTTGTTCGCTGGAGGCCAGGCTCAACAACACCGCCAGCGGGGTTTTCAGGGCGTGACCGAGGTTGCCCAGGGCATTGCGGGAGCGCTTGAGACTGTCTTCGGTGTGGGCCAGCAAGTGGTTGATCTGGGTCACCAGTGGTTCCAGTTCGATCGGCACCTGATCGTCGAGTTGCGAGCGCTGGCCCTGTTGCAGTTGCGCGATCTGTTCCCGGGCCTTTTCCAGCGGGCGCAAGGCGCGGCGCACGGTGAGCCGTTGCAGCAGCAGGATCAGCAGCAGGCCCGCCAGCCCCAGGCCGAGGCCAATCTGTTGCATGCGCTGGAAGCTCTCGCGCACCGGGGTGTAGTCCTGGGCCACGCTGATGGAAATCGACTGGCCGAGGCGCCGATAGTCCGAGCGCAGCACCAGCAGCTGTTGGCCTTCCGGGCCCAGTTGCAGGTTGCTCTCCAGGCCCGGCCGTTCGAGGCGTGGCAGTTCCTGGTCCCAGAGTGAACGGGAGCGCCAGTGGCTGTCAGCAAAATCGATGCGGAAATAGTGGCCGGAAAACGGCCGCTGGTAAGCCGGCGACAGCAGACGCTCATCCAGTTGCAAACCCTGGGGGCCGCGCACCAGCGCCACCAGCAGGTTTTCGCTGTCGTTGCGCAAGCCGGCTTCGAGGTAGCGCTGCAATCCCACTTCGAACAGCCACAGGCTGGTTTGTGCCAACACCAGGCCGACGATCACCATCACACTGATCAGGCCCAGGCTCAAACGGCGCTGGATCGACCTCACCGGGCTTGCCCACCCAGCAGGTAACCCTGGCCGCGACGGGTTTCGATCACGTCGCGCCCGAGTTTGCGCCGCAGGTGGTTGACGTGGACTTCCAGCACGTTGGAATCGCGCTCGGTTTCACCGTCGTAGAGGTGTTCGGCCAGGTGGCTTTTGGACAGGATCTGTTCCGGGTGCAGCATGAAGTAACGCAACAGGCGAAACTCGGCGGCCGTGAGCTGGATGTCGGCGCCATCGCGGGTCACGCACTGGCGACCCTCATCCAGTTGCAGGCCGGCGGCCTTGAGGGTCGGTTGATTGACCTGGCCGTGGGAGCGGCGCAACAGGGCCTGGATGCGCAGGTGCAGTTCTTCGGGGTGGAAAGGTTTGGTCAGGTAGTCGTCGGCGCCGGCCTTGAGGCCTTCGATGCGCTCGGCCCAGGAACCGCGGGCGGTGAGGATCAGCACCGGCGTCGCCAGGCCAGCGGCGCGCCACTGGGTCAACACGTCTAGCCCGGGCAGCCCCGGCAGGCCGAGGTCGAGGATGATCAGGTCATAGGGTTCGGTGCTGCCCTGGTGCACCGCGTCGCGACCGTCGGCCAGCCAGTCCACGGCATAACCTTGGCGATTGAGGCCGGCCACCAGTTCGTCGGCCAGCGGCACGTGGTCTTCCACCAGGAGCAATCGCATCGGTCAATCTTCCTTGTCTTTGAGTAAATGGCCGGTGGTGGCGTCGATGTCCAGTTCGCGGACCACACCCTCGGTGGTCAGCAATTCGACTTCATAAATGTAGACGTCGTGCTTCTCTTCGAGCTCGGCTTCCAGCAGCTTGGCCCCCGGATAACGATCCAGCGCTTTTTGCAGAAGCTGCTCGAGCGGCAGGATCACGCCCTGTTGGCGCAGGCGCAGGGCCTCGTCCTGGTCGAGGTCGCGGGCCATGACCACCGAGCAGAAAACCAGCAGCGCCAGGGCCATGCGGCCGCTGACGCGTCGAGGGGAAAAGGAATGCAGCGTCATTACGTGTCCTGATGATCCTTGAGAATCTGCCCGCTGACCGCGTCCAGCTCCAGGTCCCACTCGATGCCCTGCGGGTCGCGCAGTTCAACCTGGTAGATGTACTTGCCGTACTCTTCTTCCAGTTCGGTTTCGGTGACGGTGGAGCCGGGATGCTTGGCCAGCGCCGTGGCATTGAGCTTCTCGAAAGACACAATGGTACCAGCGTCGCGCAGCCTCAGGGCTTCGTCGGGGCCGAGGTCGCGCGCCTGGGCGAGGTTGGCGGTCAGGCCGATGAGGGATGCGGCGAACAGGGCAGTAAAGGATTTCATGGGTGTCTCCGTATTTTTTATGTGTTGCCTACGGGGGCCACCTTAGCGAAACCAACTTAATTGAAACTGAATTGCCATCATGCGCGACTATTGTGCCAGCACCTCGTCGGCCCTGCCGCCTTCGCGCTGGATCACCAGGTGGATGAAGTGCAGCTTGGCGATCACCGCGGGCGGCAGCACGAAGGGGTAGAAATCCGGCTGGCCCATGCTGCGCGACAGCTCGTTGAGCATGCCGGCCAGTTCGATCCAGGCGTTGACGAACGACAGGAAGGCGCCGCCGCCGGGGTGCTGTGGATCGTACAGGGTGCAGGAGGGAAACGGCTGGTAGTCGAAGTCCATTTCCCGCGCGCTCATGCCAAAGCCGAGCGCGGTGTCGACGGCGTCCATCATGTGCAGGTAGTGAGCCCAGGTTTCGGCCCAGTCTTCCCATGGGTGCATGGTGGCGTAGGCGCTGACGTACTGCTGCTGCCAGTCGAGCGGCGCCCCTTGCTGATAATGCCGTTCCAGGGCATCGGCGTAGCTGGCGCGTTCATCGCCGAACAGATCGCGAAAGGGTTGCAGCCAATCGCTGTTGGCAATCAGGCGGTCCCAATAATAATGCCCGACTTCGTGACGGAAATGCCCGAGCAAGGTGCGATAGGGTTCGTGCATCTGCACCCGCACCTGTTCGCGGTGGGCGTCGTCGGCTTCCTTGATGTCGAGGGTGATCAGGCCGTTGGCGTGGCCGGTGGTGGGTGCCTTGCCTTCGAGGTCGACGCCGATGACGTCGAAGGCCAGGCCGGTTTCTTCGTCCTGGGTTTTCGGGATGACTTGCAACCCGAGGCTGAGCAACTGCGCGATCAGGCGGCGCTTGGCGGTTTCCACCTTGCGCCAGCGCTCGTGGTTTTCGGCGATGGATAAATCGGGGATGGTACGGTTCAGGCTGCAGGCGATGCACAGGGCATCTTGGTCGTTGGCTGGCAGCAGCCAGTTGCAGGCGGCTGGGGAATCGAGGTTGGCGCAGCGACGGAATACGCCGGCTGCGGGATCGGCGTCGAGTAGCCAGGTGTCGGGCTGCTCGCCCGGTTGTAGCGAGGACAGGCGACTCTGCTCGGGTTGGTAACCCAGGGCTGCGGAACAGGCCAGGCACTGGCTGTTGCGAAAGAACAGCGACTGGCCGCAACGACAGGGCCAGATTTTGCTGTTGCGCGAGCTTTCGCCCATGAAGGGGGCGGCGATGCGCGAGCTGAGCTGTTCGAAGAAGCGGTACATGAGCGATCTCTCCCTGGGGCTTGCCAAGACTAGATCATTGCTGGGGGGTGATCGTTCCCCCGCTTTGCGGGGGTGAATCAAAAGATCGCAGCCTTCGGCAGCTCCTACAGGGGGACGGCGGCGTTTGCGCGATCCTTGTAGGAGCTGCCGCAGGCTGCGATCTTTTGATCTTGAGGGCGTCAGACCGTGATGTTGTGCCCTTTCAGGAACTCGACGAATGCTTCTTCATCCAGCACCTTTAGCCCGAGCTCATTGGCCTTGGTCAATTTAGACCCCGCGCCAGGCCCTGCGACCACGCAGTGGGTCTTGGCTGATACGGAACCGGCCACTTTGGCGCCGAGGCTTTCGAGTTTGTCCTTGGCCACATCGCGGCTCATCAGTTCCAGCGAACCGGTGAGCACCCAGGTCTGTCCGGCCAGTGGCAGGCCTTCGACGACTTTCTTCTCGCTCTGCCAGTGCATGCCGAAATCGGCCAGTTGTTTCTCGGCGTCCTCAGCCAGTTGGCGATTGGCCTCAAGGGCGAAAAACTCGCGAACGGAGTTGGCCTGTTTCTCGGGCAATGCCTGACGCATGTCCAGCCAATCGGCGCTGATCACCGCTTGCAGCGAACCGAACTTGTCGGCAAGTTTTTGCGCCCCGCCCGGCCCTACCGAAGGGATGTGCAGCTTGTCGAGGAAACCGCCCAGTGTGGTGCTGGCGGCGAACTCGGCGCCCAGCTCGCCCTGGTCCTGAATCTGCAAGCCGTGCTTGAGCAGTTCCTCGATCACCTGCTGGTTGTGCGCGTCTTCGAAGAAGCTGTGAATTTCGTGGGCCACTTCCAGTCCGACGTCCGGCAGGTAGGTCAGCACTTGCGGCAAGGCCTGCTGCACCCGCTCCAGTGAACCCAGGGAACGCGCCAGCACCTTGGCCGTCTCTTCGCCGACATCGGGAATTCCCAGGGCGTAGATGAAGCGGGCCAGGCTCGGCTTCTTGCTGTCGGCGATGGCGCTAAGCAGCTTGTTGCTCGACAGTTCGGCAAAACCTTCCAGATCGACGATGTCTTCGAACTTCAGGGCGTACAGGTCGGCCGGCGAACTCACCAGGCCTTCATCGACCAACTGCTCGACGCTCTTGTCGCCCAGGCCTTCGATGTCCATGGCCCGGCGGGAGACGAAGTGAATGATCGCCTGCTTGAGTTGCGCGCCACAGGCCAGGCGCCCGACGCAGCGATACACCGCGCCTTCGCTGACGGTCTCGCGGCCCTTGCTGCGCTTGACCAGCTGGGTGCGCTCGACGTGGGAGCCGCACACCGGGCATTGCTCTGGAATCTGCACCGGCCGGGCGTCTTCCGGGCGACGCTCGGTGACCACTTGCACCACTTGCGGAATCACGTCGCCGGCGCGGCGGATGATCACCGTGTCGCCGATCATCAGGCCCAGGCGCGCCACTTCGTCCATGTTGTGCAGCGTCGCGTTGGCCACGGTGACACCGGCGACCTTGACCGGCTTCAAGCGCGCCACCGGCGTCACCGCACCGGTGCGACCGACCTGGAACTCGACGTCGAGCAACTCGGTGAGTTCTTCCATGGCCGGGAATTTATGGGCGATGGCCCAGCGCGGTTCGCGGGCGCGGAAGCCCAGTTCACGTTGGGAGGCGATGCTGTTGACCTTGAACACCACGCCGTCGATTTCATAGGGCAGCGCGTTGCGGCGTTCGCCGATGTCGCGGTAGTAGTCCAGGCATTCGTCGATGCCGTTCGCCAGTTTCAGCTCGTGGCTGATGGGCATGCCCCAAACCTTGAGCTGCTGCAGATTGCCGATGTGGGTATCGGCGATGTCCGCGGACACCTGGCCAATGCCGTAGCAGCAGAATTCCAGCGGACGGTTGGCGGTGATCTTCGAGTCCAGCTGGCGCAAGCTGCCGGCCGCGGCGTTGCGCGGGTTGGCGAAGGTCTTGCCACCGACTTCCAGTTGCGTGGCGTTGAGCCGTTCGAAACCGGCCTTGGACATGAACACTTCGCCGCGCACTTCCAGGGTCGCCGGCCAGCCGGTGCCGTGCAGCTTGAGCGGGATGTTGCGCACGGTGCGCACGTTGACGCTGATGTCTTCACCGGTGGTGCCGTCGCCGCGCGTTGCTCCGCGTACGAGCATGCCGTCCTGATAGAGCAGGCTGACCGCCAGGCCATCGAGCTTGGGTTCGCAGCTGTATTCAACCGCCGCGCCAGCGCCGAACAGATCACCGGCCGGCAGGTCCAGGCCTTCGGTCACCCGACGGTCGAACTCGCGCATGTCGGTTTCTTCGAAGGCGTTGCCCAGGCTGAGCATCGGCACTTCGTGGCGCACCTGGGTGAACGCCGACAGCGCGGCGCTGCCGACCCGCTGGGTGGGCGAGTCGCTGGTGACCAGGTCGGGATTGGCCGCTTCGAGGGCCTTGAGCTCGTTGAACAACCGGTCGTACTCGGCGTCCGGGATGCTCGGCTCGTCCAGCACGTGGTAGCGATAGTTGTGCAGGTCCAGCTCGGCGCGTAGCTCTAGAATGCGGTCTTGGGCGGCAGTCATGGGTGTTCTCTCATAAAGCAAAAGAGCAGCCGAGGCTGCTCAATTTGTTGATGCTGTACAAATCATTGTAGGAGTCCGGCTTGCCGGCGAAGGCGTATTTGAGATCGCCATCGCCGGCAAGCCGGGCTCCTACAGGGTGTGGAAATCGCCACACACTGCTGGTTTTAACGTTTTTGGGTCAATGCGCGGCGTTCAAATTCAACGATGCGCTGACGGTAGTGCTCGATCGTCTGGGCGGTCAGTACGCTGCGCTGGTCGTCCTTCAGTTCGCCGTTCAGCTCTTGCGACAATTTACGCGCCGCCGCCACCATCACGTCGAAGGCCTGCTTCGGATGACGCGGGCCTGGCAGGCCGAGGAAGAAGCTCACCGCCGGGGTGCTGAAGTGGTCGATGTCGTCCAGGTCGAACACGCCCGGCTTGACCGCGTTGGCCATGGAGAACAGCACTTCGCCATTGCCGGCCATGCTTTCGTGGCGGTGGAAGATGTCCATTTCGCCAAAACGCAGGCCGCTTTCGAGAATGTTCTGCAGCAGGGCCGGGCCTTTGAAGCCGGCAGGATCGCGGCAGATCACGCTGATGACCAGCACTTCCTCGGCTTGCGGCTGTTCCTTGTCGCTGACCGCTGGCGCAGGCTTGGTGTCATCCGGGAAATCGTCGTCTCGGCTGCTGAAGCTCGGGCCGCCGTCCAGGTCCAGGCTGAGGTTCATGTCGCCCTGGGAAGGCTCGCCATGGCCACGCTTGCCGCGCTTGGAGCCCGAATCGCGGGAGTCCCGGGCCGGCATGCTCACCGACGGCAGGTCGTGCTCGTCCAGTTGCGGTTCCTTGTGCGTATCCAGCACGCGGGACGGGCCCAACACCTCGGGGCTGGCGTCCTCTTCGGGCAGGTTGGACAGGCTCCGGTCGAGACGGAATTTCAGTTTTCCCTTGCCGCCGCGCATACGGCGCCAGCCATCAAAAAGAATACCGGCAATGACAATAATGCCGATGACGATCAGCCACTCGCGCAGACCGATTTCCATGTAATCCCGTGCCTCTATAAAAAATGCTGAAAAATAAGGGGCTTACATTCTGTAAACCGCTTTAAAACGTGGCGCCAACTCTATGTTCTGACAGGCGTTTTACCCACGTATACGAAAAATTGACATTAAACTAGCACGACCAAAGGCAACTTTACACCGTCTGGCACGTTGGTCCCGCGAATATGTCGATTGGCCAGCAAGTCGGCATGGCAAATTGAGTCCCACTGTAAAAAAATCCCCCCTGAAAGCCACGCCTCAGGCATCCACCATCGCCATGGCCTCCTCGACATCCACCGCCACCAGACGCGAGCAACCCGGTTCGTGCATCGTCACCCCCATCAATTGCTCGGCCATTTCCATGGCGATCTTGTTGTGGGTGATGTAGATGAACTGCACCGTCTGCGACATCTCCTTGACCAGTCGCGCATAACGTCCAACGTTAGCGTCATCCAATGGCGCGTCCACTTCATCGAGCATGCAGAACGGCGCCGGGTTCAACTTGAAGATCGCAAAAACCAGGGCCAATGCGGTCAGGGCTTTTTCGCCACCGGAGAGCAAATGGATGGTGCTGTTCTTCTTTCCGGGCGGCTGCGCCATGATCGTCACCCCTGTATCGAGTAGATCTTCGCCCGTCAGTTCCAAATACGCGCGGCCTCCACCGAAAACTTTTGGGAAAAGTGCCTGTAAACCGCCATTGATCTGATCAAAGGTATCTTTGAAACAGTTTCGGGTTTCCTTGTCGATCTTGCGAATCACGTTTTCGAGCGTATCGAGGGCTTCGACCAGATCGTCGTTCTGGGCGTCCAGATAACGTTTACGCTCCGATTGTTGCTGGTACTCATCGATGGCCGCGAGGTTGATTGCGCCCAGGCGCTGGATCCGCGCGGCGATGCGCTCAAGCTCTTCCTCGGCGGCTTTCTCGCTGGCCTCGGCGGTCAGGGTGGCCAGCACGCCGTGCAGGTCGTAACCGTCTTCGAGCAACTGGTCCTGCAATGCCTTGCGCCGCACGGTCAGGGCCTGCCATTCCATGCGCTGGGTTTCCAGCTGGCTGCGAATCAGCTGGGACTGTTGTTCGGCCTGGTTGCGACGCTTCTCGGCCTCACGCAGTTCGCGGTCGGCATCTTCCAAGGCGATCTGCGCGGTCTTGAGCTCTTCGTCGACGGTCATGCGCTTGTCGAGCAGTTCTTCGAGTTTCAGGCGCAACTCTTCCAGCGGCGCCTCGCCCTCCTCCAGATTCAGACTCAACTGTTCGCGCTTTTCCGTCAGGCGTTCGGCCTGCATTTCCAGGCGCTCCAGGGCCTGGCGCGTGGAATCGTGCTGGGCCTTGAGCGAGCCCAGGCGCACCGCCAGTTGGTGGGCGTGATCCTTGTGCTGGCGGGCCTCCTGGCGCACCCGGTCAAGGCGTTCGCGCAAGCTGTCGCGCTGGGCCAGCAGCAGCTCGCGCTGCTCGGTGTCCAGGGCCATGGCGTCGAGGGCTTCCTGCAATTGCAGGCGCGCTTCACCGATGCTTTCGTGCTCCAGGGCGCGCTGCTCGCCCAGTTCCTCGATTTCTTCGTCAAGACGGGTGCGGCGCAGGGCCAACTGCTCGGCCTTGGCTTTGCCGGCCGACAGCTGGGCCTTCAACTCGCCTTGCTGACGGGCTTCGTCCTGCAGCAAACGACGCAGGTGTTCGCGACCGTTTTCCTGCTGACGCTGTTGCGCCCGCAGGTTTTGCAATTCGGTTTCCAGGGACTCGACCGCCGCTTCGCGCTCTTCGCGCTCCAGGCCCAGTTTCTGGATTTCCTGGCCACGGGCGAGCATGCCGCTTTCCGCTTCACTGGCACGGCGCACCCGCAGAAAGTGCCGGCCGACCCAATAGCCGTCGCGGCTGATCAGGCTCTGGCCGGCGGCCAACTGACCGCGCAAAGCCAAGGCCTCTTCGAGGCTGTCGACTGGTTTGACCTGCCCCAGCCATGGCGACAGATCAATCTGCGCCTCGACCTTGTCGAGCAAACTGCCAGGCACTCGCTGGCCATCGCTGGCCGGGCTGAGCAGGCGCAGATCGCCCTGGGCAAAGCTGGACAGGTCGATGTCGTTGAAGTCATCCACCAGCACTGCTTGCAGGTCGGCACCGAGCACGGTTTCCACCGCCAGTTCCCAACCTGCTTCCACCTTCAGCCCTTCGGCCAGGCGCGGGCGATCCGCCAGATGCTGCTCACGCAGCCACTCGGCGGTGCCGGTGCCCGGATCGAGCGCGGCTTGTTGCAGGGCTTCGAGCGAGGCCAGGCGACCGTTGAGCCGCTGCAGATCGCCCTGGGCCTGTTGCTGTGCCGTCAGCGCGTGCTGCAATTGCTGGCGCAATTGCTCGAGCTTTTCGACCTGAGCTTCTTCACTGGTCTGCAAATCCTCGAGGGTCGCCTCGGATTCAGCGAGCTGCTCGCTGAGCTGCATGATCGCTGCATCTTCCGGATCCGCCGAGAGCAAAGCGCGCTCTTCGCCGAGGCGTTTCTGCCGATCGGCCAGGCGCTCCAGGCTGGTTTCCAGTTGCTGGATGCGTGACTGCTGGACTTCCGACTGGCGCCGCGGCTCGGCAGCGCTCAGATTGAAGGTGTCCCACTGCTCCTGCCAGCCGTGCATGGTGGTTTCGGATTCTTCCAGTGCGGCGGCGGCCTCTTCGGCGGCGGCGCTGGTGACTTCCTGCTCCGGCGTGAGCATGTCCAGCTCTTCGCCGAGAGTCAGCAGCAGCGTGCGGTCGTGGCCCAGGTGCGACTCGGTCTCCAGGCGCGCGCGCTCGGCTTCCTTTAAATCGTCCTGCAACTGGCGCAAGCGCTGCTGACCGTGCTGGATGCTCTGTTCGACCCGGGCGATGTCGCCGCCGACCGAATAGAAGCGCCCTTGCACCAGATTGAAGCGCTCGGAGAGGTCGTGATGGCCATCGCGCAGGCGTTCGATACTGGCATCGGCGTTGCGCTGTTCGGCCACCAGGGCTTCGAAACTGATTTCCTGGGTGCCGATGATCGCTTCGCGCTGGCCGACCTGTTCGTTCAGGTCCTGCCAGCGCAGGGCCGACAGTTGCGCCTTGAGCTGACGCTCTTCGCCTTTGAGTTCCTGATACTTCTTGGCCGCTTCAGCCTGGCGGTGCAGGCGTTCGAGCTGACGTTCCAGCTCTTCGCGCAAGTCGGTCAGGCGCTCGAGGTTTTCGTGGGTGCGGCGGATGCGGTTTTCGGTTTCGCGCCGACGCTCCTTGTACTTGGAGATCCCCGCCGCTTCTTCGATGAAGTTGCGCAGGTCTTCAGGCTTGGACTCGATCAGCTTGGAGATCATCCCCTGCTCGATGATCGAGTAGCTGCGCGGGCCGAGGCCGGTGCCGAGGAAGATATCGGTGATGTCACGGCGCCGGCATTTGGTGCCGTTCAGATAATAAGTGGTCTGGCTGTCGCGGGTGACTTTGCGGCGGATGGAAATTTCCGCATAAGCGGCGTATTCACCGAGCAAGGTGCCATCGGTGTTATCGAACACCAGCTCGATGCTCGCCTGGCTCACCGGCTTACGGCTGGTCGAACCGTTGAAGATGACGTCGGTCATCGACTCGCCGCGCAGGTTCTTCGCCGAACTTTCGCCCATCACCCAGCGCACGGCGTCGATGATGTTCGACTTGCCGCAACCATTGGGCCCGACCACCGCCGCCATGTTGCTGGGGAAGTTCACCGTGGTCGGGTCGACGAAGGATTTGAACCCCGCCAGCTTGATGCACTTTAGCCGCACGCTTATGCGTCCGTCAGGGCAGAGATCACCAGATCGCAGCTGCGCTGGCCGTAAGCGGTCAGCACTTCGCGGATCTGTGCAAAGTCACGGGCGATCACGGCGGCGAGCAGGCGCTCGAACAAAGCCAGGTATTCGCTCATCGAGGCCTTGCGCTGGTCCAGGGCGAGGAAATACGCACGGCTCATGGCCGGCTGCAGGTTTTCGACGGTTTCCTGCAGGTACGGGTTGTTGGCGAACGGATAGGTGGCGCGCATCACATTGAAACTGTCGTCGACGAAGCTGTGGATGTCCTGGCGCTCGAAGCTGGCCGTCAGGCGCTGCTGGATTTGCAGGAATGGCGCCAGGTCGGCCTGGACTTTCCAGCCGTTGGCCACGGCGTTGGCGAGCAGGATGTACATCTCGCTCATCAGCGTGCACAGGCTCTTGACCTTGTGCGCGGTGAGCTCGGTGACGTGGGCGCCCCGGCGCGGCAGGATGGCGATCAGGTGCCTGCGCTCGAGAATCAGCAAGGCCTCGCGAACCGAGCCGCGGCTGACGTCGAGTGCCTGGGTGACCTTCTGTTCCTGGATGCGCTCCCCGGGCTTCATCTCGCCGCGAATGATGCGTTCGGCGAGGTGATGCGCGATTTGCTCGGCGAGGCTGTCCGGCGCCTTGAACGTCATGGTTGTCCTTCAAACTCTTCGATTTGCACAAGCGGCGCAGTGTAGCGCAATTGATACGTCATGGCGCAGGGCCTGCCCGGTGGTTTTGGCACGATTCAAGCAAAAAGCAAGGTATTGATCGAGGGTCAATACTGAAGAAAACAGGCGTTAATCGACAAAATGCATTTTCCTGACCTTTAAGTCAGAAAATCATTGACCGGAAAGTCAGACCTGCTAAATTCGGTTCATGGCGGTTAACAACAATAATGAGTCTGCGAGGCCTTCCGTGATCCAGTTTTTACTCAACCAGGAACTCCGTAGCGAGCACGCCCTGGACCCGAACCTGACCGTGCTCAATTATCTGCGCGACCATGTGGGCAAACCCGGCACCAAAGAAGGCTGCGCCAGCGGTGACTGTGGCGCGTGCACCGTGGTGGTCGGCGAGCTGCAGACCGATGACGACGGCCGCGAACACATTCGCTACCGCAGCCTCAACTCGTGCCTGACATTCGTGTCGTCCCTGCACGGCAAGCAACTGATCAGCGTTGAAGACCTCAAGCACAAGGGTGAGCTGCACAGCGTGCAGAAGGCCATGGTCGAGTGCCACGGCTCGCAATGCGGGTTCTGCACCCCGGGTTTCGTGATGTCGTTGTTTGCCCTGCAAAAGAACAGCGACGCACCGGATCAGCACAAGGCCCACGAAGCCCTGGCCGGCAACCTCTGCCGCTGCACCGGTTATCGGCCGATCCTGGAAGCCGCCGAGCAGTCCTGCTGCGCCAAGCAACCGGATCAGTTCGATGCCAATGAAGCCCAGACCATCGCCCGACTCAAGGCCATCGCGCCGACCGACATAGGCGAACTCAACAGCGGTGACAAGCGCTGCCTGGTGCCGCTGACCGTGGCCGACCTGGCCGACCTCTATGACGCTTATCCACAGGCGCGGCTGCTGGCCGGCGGCACCGACCTGGCGCTGGAAGTGACCCAGTTCCACCGTACCCTGCCGGTGATGATCTATGTCGGCAACGTCGCCGAGATGAAGCGCATCGACCGCTTCGACGACCGCCTGGAAATCGGTGCCGCCACCGCCCTCTCCGACTGCTACGAAGCGTTGAAGGCCGAGTACCCGGACTTCGGCGAACTGCTGCAGCGCTTCGCCTCCTTGCAGATCCGCAACCAGGGCACCCTGGGCGGCAACATCGGCAATGCCTCGCCCATCGGCGACTCGCCACCGCTGCTGATTGCCCTGGGCGCGCAGATCGTCCTGTGCAAAGGCGATACCCGCCGCACCCTGGCCCTGGAAGATTACTTCATCGATTACCGCGTCACCGCACGCCAGGAAAGCGAGTTCATCGAGAAGATCATCGTGCCGCGCGCCAGCGTCGAACAGCTGTTCCGCGCCTACAAGGTGTCCAAGCGCCTGGACGATGACATCTCTGCGGTGTGCGCGGCGTTCAACCTGCACCTGGAAAACGGCGTGATCGCCGATGCCCGCGTGGCGTTCGGTGGCATGGCGGCCATTCCAAAGCGCGCCAACAGTTGCGAAACCGCGTTGATCGGTGCGCCCTTTAACAGCGACACCGTTGAACGTGCCTGCGCTGCCCTGGCGGAAGATTTCACGCCGCTGTCGGACTTCCGCGCCAGCAAGGAATATCGCCTGCTCAGCGCGCAGAACCTGCTGCGCAAATACTTCATCGAACTGCAAACGCCGCACATCGAGACTCGGGTGACCGCTTATGTCTAACCATCACGCCGTAGAGAAGACCCAGGCCGAACTGGCTGAACTGTTCGCCAAGGACCTGACCACCGGTGTCGGCCGCAGCGTCAAGCACGACAGCGCCGCCAAGCATGTGTCCGGTGAAGCGCAGTACATCGACGATCGCCTGGAATTTCCCAACCAGCTGCACGTTTATGCACGCTTGTCCGACCGCGCCCACGCCCGGATCATCAGCATCGACACCCAGCCGTGCTACGCCTTCGAAGGCGTGCGCATCGCCATCACCCACGAAGACGTGCCGGGCCTGAAAGACATCGGCCCACTGCTGCCGGGTGACCCGCTGCTGGCCATCGACGACGTGCAGTTCGTCGGCCAGCCGGTGCTCGCCGTCGCCGCGAAAGACCTGGAAACCGCACGCAAGGCGGCGATGGCCGCGATCATCGAATACGAAGACCTCGAGCCGGTGCTGGACGTGGTCGAAGCCTTGCGCAAGCGCCACTTCGTGCTCGACAGCCACACCCATCAGCGCGGCGATTCGGCCACGGCGCTGGCCACCGCCGAGCACCGCATCCAGGGCACCCTGCACATTGGTGGCCAGGAACACTTCTACCTGGAAACCCAGATTTCCTCGGTGATGCCCACCGAAGACGGCGGCATGATCGTCTACTGCTCCACGCAGAACCCCACCGAAGTGCAGAAGCTGGTGGCCGAAGTGCTGGACGTGTCGATGAACAAGATCGTTGTCGACATGCGCCGCATGGGCGGCGGCTTTGGCGGCAAGGAGACGCAAGCGGCGAGCCCGGCGTGCCTGTGCGCGGTGATCGCGCACCTCACCGGCCAGCCGACCAAGATGCGCCTGCCGCGGGTCGAAGACATGCTGATGACCGGCAAGCGTCACCCGTTCTATGTCGAATACGACGTCGGCTTCGACAGCACCGGGCGCCTGCACGGGATTGCCCTGGAACTGGCCGGCAACTGCGGCTGCTCGCCGGACCTGTCGGCATCGATCGTCGACCGCGCGATGTTCCACTCCGACAACTCGTACTACCTGGGCGACGCGACCATCAATGGTCACCGCTGCAAGACCAACACCGCCTCGAACACCGCTTACCGTGGCTTTGGCGGCCCGCAAGGCATGGTCGCCATCGAAGAGGTGATGGACGCCATCGCCCGGCACCTGGCCCTCGACCCGCTGGCGGTGCGCAAGGCCAACTATTACGGCAAGACCGAGCGCAACGTCACCCACTACTACCAGACCGTCGAGCACAACATGCTCGAGGAAATGACCGCCGAATTGGAAGCCAGCAGCCAGTACGCCGAGCGCCGCGAAGCGATCCGCCGCTACAACGCCAACAGCCCGATCCTGAAAAAGGGCCTGGCCCTGACCCCGGTGAAATTCGGCATCTCCTTCACCGCCAGCTTCCTCAACCAGGCCGGCGCGCTGGTGCACGTCTACACCGACGGCAGCATCCACCTGAACCACGGCGGCACCGAAATGGGCCAGGGCCTGAACACCAAGGTCGCGCAGGTCGTGGCCGAGGTGTTCCAGGTGGAAATGGACCGCGTGCAGATCACTGCGACCAATACTGACAAGGTGCCGAACACCTCGCCGACCGCTGCGTCCAGTGGCGCCGACCTCAACGGCAAGGCTGCGCAGAATGCCGCAGAGACCATCAAGCAACGCCTGGTGGAATTCGCCGCTCGCCAGTACAAGGTCAGCGAAGAAGACGTGGAGTTCCACAACGGCCACGTACGGGTTCGCGATCACATCCTGACCTTCGAAGCGCTGATCCAGCAGGCGTATTTCGCCCAGGTGTCGCTGTCGAGTACCGGGTTCTACAAGACCCCGAAAATCTACTACGACCGCAGCCAGGCCAGGGGGCGTCCGTTCTATTACTTCGCCTTCGGCGCCGCCTGCTGCGAGGTGATCATCGACACCCTGACCGGCGAGTACAAGATGCTGCGCACCGACATCCTCCACGACGTCGGCGCCTCGCTGAACCCGGCTATCGACATCGGCCAGGTCGAGGGCGGTTTCATCCAGGGCATGGGTTGGCTGACCATGGAAGAGCTGGTGTGGAACAACAAGGGCAAGCTGATGACCAACGGCCCGGCCAGCTACAAGATCCCGGCCGTGGCGGACATGCCGCTGGACCTGCGGGTGAAGCTGGTGGAAAACCGCAAGAACCCGGAAGACACGGTGTTCCATTCCAAGGCCGTGGGCGAGCCGCCGTTCATGCTCGGCATCGCCGCGTGGTGTGCGATCAAGGATGCGGTGGCCAGTCTGGGTGATTACAAGCATCAGCCGAAAATCGACGCGCCGGCGACGCCGGAGCGGGTGTTGTGGGGGTGTGAGCAGATGCGCCAGTTGAAGGTGGCGAAGGCGGCCGAAACCGAGGTTGAGTTGGCTCCGCTCTGATACCGAGGCGCGGCCAATCGCCAGCAGGCTGGCTCCCACAGGGGAATGCATTCCAATGTGGGAGCCAGCCTGCTGGCGATGAGGCCGGGACAGACACCAGAGATGTTGAGGTGAAACATGTACAACTGGATCGACGCCCTCGCCGACCTGCAAAACCAGGGTGAACCCTGCGTGTTGGTGACCATCATCGAAGAGCTCGGCTCGACGCCGCGCAATGCCGGTTCGAAGATGGTCGTCAGCGCCCGCCAGACCTTCGACACCATCGGTGGCGGGCACCTGGAATTCAAGGCCATGCAGATCGCCCGCGAGATGCTCGCCAGCGGCAAGCAGGACACCCATCTGGAGCGCTTCAGCCTCGGCGCCAGCCTGGGCCAGTGCTGCGGTGGTGCCACCGTGCTGCTGTTCGAACCGATGGGCCAGGTCCAGGCGCAGATCGCCGTATTCGGCGCCGGCCACGTCGGCCGTGCGCTGGTGCCGCTGCTGGCCAGCCTGCCCTGCCGGGTACGCTGGATCGATTCGCGCGAAGACGAATTCCCGCAACAGATCCCCCACGGCGTACGCAAGATCGTCAGCGAAGAACCGGTGGACGAAATCGACGACCTGCCCGCCGGCAGCTACTGCATCGTCATGACCCACAACCACCAACTCGACCTCGAACTCACCGCCGCCATCCTCAAGCGCAACGACTTCGCCTACTTCGGCCTGATCGGCTCGAACACCAAACGGGTGAAATTCGAACACCGCCTGCGCGACCGCGGTTTCGACAGCGGCGTCGTGCAACGCATGCGCTGCCCGATGGGCATCGGCGAAGTCAAAGGCAAACTGCCTGTGGAAATCGCCATCTCCATCGCCGGCGAGATCATCGCCACCTACAACGCCAATTTCGGCCAGCAAACGTCCAGCGCCGAACCGATTGCCAAACTGCTGCCCGTTTCACGCCGCAGTCAGGCGACAAAATTGAAAGCCTCCAATTGATGAGCTTCATAAATAGAGAATAATCATGCCCCTGACTCGCAAAGCCTACCGCGCCGCCATTCTGCACAGCATCGCCGACCCTGCCGAAGTCGGGATCGAAGCCTCGTACGAGTATTTCGAGGACGGCTTGCTGGTGATCGACAACGGCAAGATCAGCGCCCTCGGCCACGCCAGTGAATTGTTGCCAACCCTGCCGGCCGATATCGAGATCACCCATTACCAGGATGCGCTGATCACCCCCGGGTTCATCGACACCCACATCCACCTGCCGCAAACCGGCATGGTCGGCGCCTATGGCGAGCAACTGCTGGACTGGCTCAACACCTACACCTTCCCCTGCGAAAGCCAGTTCGCCGACAAGGCCCACGCCGACCAGGTCGCGGACATCTTCATCAAGGAACTGCTGCGCAACGGCACCACCACCGCGCTGGTGTTCGGTAGCGTGCATCCGCAATCGGTGAACTCGTTCTTCGAAGCCGCCGAGCAGTTGGACCTGCGCATGATCGCCGGCAAGGTGATGATGGACCGCAACGCCCCGGACTACCTGACCGACACCGCCGAATCCAGCTACCTGGAAAGCAAGGCGCTGATCGAGCGCTGGCACGGCAAGGGTCGCCTGCACTATGCGGTCACCCCGCGTTTTGCCCCGACCAGCACCCCGGAACAGCTGACCCTGGCCGGCCAGTTGCTGACCGAATACCCGGATCTGTACATGCAGACCCACATCAGCGAGAACCTCAAGGAAATCGAGTGGGTCAAGGAGTTGTTCCCGGAGCGCAAGGGTTACCTGGACGTCTACGACCACTACCAATTGCTCGGCGAGCGCTCGGTGTTCGCCCACGGCGTGCACCTGTGCGATGACGAATGCGCGCGACTGGCGGAAACCGGTTCGGCCATATCGTTCTGCCCGACCTCGAACTTCTTCCTCGGCAGCGGTTTGTTCAACCTGCCGATGGCGGAGAAGCACAAGCTGAACGTCGGCCTGGGCACTGACGTGGGTGGCGGCACCAGTTTCTCGCTGCTGCAAACCCTCAACGAAGCCTACAAGGTCATGCAACTGCAAGGCGCGCGCCTGAGCCCGTTCAAGTCGCTGTACCTGGCGACCCTCGGCGGCGCCCGTGCACTTCGCCTGGAAGACAGGATCGGCAACCTGCAGCCGGGCAGCGATGCCGACTTCCTGGTGCTGGACTACAACGCCACGCCGTTGCTGGGTTATCGCTTGCAGCAGGCCAATAACATTGCCGAGACGTTGTTTGTGCTGATGACCCTGGGGGATGACCGGACTGTGTTGCAGACTTATGCGGCGGGGAATCTGGTGCATCAGCGGTAAGGTTTTTCGGGCATAAAAAATCCCCCGTAATCGTCAGATTCCGGGGGATTTTTTGTGTCTTTGCGGCCGCCTTCGCGAGCAAGCCCGCTCCCACATTTGATCTGTGTCGTTCACAAATCCCCTGTGGGAGCGGGCTTGCTCGCGAATCAGGCGACGCGGTCTCTCAGATTTTCGCCGGCGACCGCCCCGGCTTCTTGGTCTGCAACAAATGCGAGAACACCGCATGCAAATCATCCGACGCACTTTCCTCATCGAGATTGAGTTTGCTGTCGATGTGATCCATGTGATGCATCATCAGGTTCACCGCCAGTTCCGCGTCGCGCTTTTCAATGGCGTCGATCAACTGGGTGTGCTCGTCGTAGGAGCAGTGGGAACGGTTGCCGCTTTCATACTGGGCGATAATCAGCGAAGTCTGGGACACCAGGCTGCGCTGGAAGCTGATCAGCGGGGCGTTTTTCGCCGCTTCGGCCAGTTTCAGGTGAAATTCGCCCGACAGGCGGATGCCGGCGCCCCGGTCGCCACGGGAAAAGCTGTCGCGCTCGTCGTTGACCATCTGCCGCAACTCGGCAATCTGTTCGGCGGTGGCGTGCTCGACCGCAAGCTCGGTGATCGCCCGCTCCACCAGACGCCGGGCCATGAACACCTGGCGCGCCTCTTCGACGCTCGGGCTGGCAACCACGGCGCCGCGATTTGGCCGCAGCAACACCACGCTTTCATGGGCCAGGCGCGACAGTGCGCGGCGAATGATGGTGCGGCTGACCCCGAAAATTTCCCCCAGCGCTTCTTCGCTCAACTTGGTGCCGGGCGCCAGGCGCTGTTCGAGGATGGCCTCGAAGATATGCGCGTAGACAATATCGTCCTGGGTTCCGCTGCGGCCGGCTTTGCCTGCTCGCGGCTGTTTCTTTAGGGGTTGCAACTGTTCGTTCATGGGCACTCGAGTCGGAAGAACTGCGGCGAATTGACGGTGACTGTAATACGGCACAGTGGGTCGCTGGCAAGTATCGCGTAAAAATCACTACGATTGTACACAATGGTTAGTGCCAACACGACTGTACGGCTGTTTGTCACATCCGCTGTATGGCAACAATACATTACGTTTGAGTTTAGGCTTGTTCGCAGAATCCGCCTTTGTTCGCAATCCCTGTGGGAGCGGGCTTGCTCGCGAAGAGGGCGTGTCAGCAGACATTAATGTAGCTGACGGACCGCATTCGCGAGCAAGCCCGCTCCCACAGGGGTTCAGTGTTGCAGCGGACATCTTCATACGTATAAAGGAACACCGCCGTCATGAACGACGCCACGCATACCCAACTGCGCCCCTTGGCCGATACCTCTCCATCAGCCATCGTCGCCGGGTTCATCGCCATGATGACCGGCTACACCAGTTCCCTGGTGCTGATGTTCCAGGCCGGGCAAGCGGCCGGGCTGACCAGCGGGCAGATTTCGTCGTGGATCTGGGCGATTTCCATTGGCATGGCGGTGTGCTCGATCGGCCTGTCCTTGCGCTACCGCACCCCCATCACCATTGCCTGGTCCACCCCGGGCGCTGCCTTGTTGATCACCAGCCTGGGGGGCGTGACCTACGGCGAAGCCATCGGTGCCTATATTACCTGCGCGCTGCTGGTGACGATCTGCGGGCTGACCGGCAGTTTCGAACGCCTGGTGAAAAAGATTCCCGCGTCCCTGGCGGCGGCATTGCTGGCGGGGATCCTGTTCAAGATCGGCAGCGAGATTTTCGTCGCAGCGCAGCATCGCACTGCGCTGGTGCTGGGCATGTTCTTCACCTACCTGGTGGTCAAGCGCCTGTCGCCGCGTTATGCCGTGTTGGGCGCATTGCTGATCGGCACGGCCTTGTCCGGCCTCATGGGGCTGCTGGACTTCAGCGCGTTCCATCTGGAAGTGGCCACGCCGGTCTGGACCACACCGCACTTCTCCCTCGCCGCGACCATCAGTATCGGCATCCCGTTGTTCGTGGTCGCGATGACTTCGCAAAACATGCCGGGCATCGCCGTGCTGCGCGCCGACGGCTACAACGTGCCAGCTTCGCCGCTGATCACCACCACCGGCATCGCCTCGCTGCTGCTGGCGCCCTTCGGTTCCCACGGCATCAACCTGGCGGCCATCAGCGCGGCGATCTGTACCGGGCCCCATGCCCATGAGGATCGCAACAAGCGTTATACGGCGGCGGTCTGGTGCGGGATTTTCTATGGCATCGCCGGCGTGTTCGGCGCGACGCTGGCAGCCTTGTTTGCCGCGCTGCCCAAGGAACTGGTGCTGTCGATTGCCGCACTGGCGTTGTTCGGTTCGATCATCAACGGCCTGAGCATCGCCATGAGCGAAGCGAAGGAGCGTGAAGCGGCGCTGATCACCTTCATGGTCACGGCATCGGGGCTGACGCTGTTTTCCATCGGTTCGGCGTTCTGGGGGATTGTGGCGGGGGTTGTGACGCTGGTGATTCTGAATTGGCGTAAAGGCTGAAGATCGCAGCCTCGTTTCACTCGACAGCTCCTACAGGGGATCGCGTTCCAATGTAGGAGCTGCCGAAGGCTGCGATCTTTTGATCTTCCCAAAAAAAACGGCGACTCAATGGTCGCCGTTTTTTTATAACATCAGGCTACCGGATTGATCGGCTTTTCCGGGTACCAGACGTCCAGCAGCGGGCTGACTTCAACGCTGGTCAGCTCGGTGCGGCCTTTGAGCCAGGCTTCAACGGCAGCGCGTTGTTCAGCGCTGACCGAGCCACGCTTGATCAGGCAAACCAGACCGTAGTCATCACCGCCGACATAGCCCAGACCGTTGGCTTCCATGGCATCTTTGAGGAACGCCTCGAGGAAGGCATCAATGGCTTCTTCGGACAGATCTTCCTTGAAATCCAGGTTCAGTTCGAAACCCAGCTCTTGAAATTCATCAACGCACAGTTTTTTGCGCAGACGCTGGGAGCGGTTAGTCGCCATTGGAACAATCCTCTTAAGTAATAACGGGCCGCACTTTAGCAGTTTAAGCCGCCAATTGCCCGACTCTCTGGGGCGCAACGCCTACCGTCGGTAAAAAATAGCCCATTGGTGGCCCCGCGCACGGCACAAGCCGTGGCACCTTGGGGCATAATGCCGACACTTTCATGACCACTGAGGGAATTTATCTTCATGCCCTCGTCTTTATTTCCCCCTCGGCTGTAGGGTTTTATGTACATGATCAAATCGTTGCGTCCATTGCTCCTGGCCGGCCTGCTTTTCCCCCTGGCCCTCCCCGTTTCCGCTGAACCGATCAATACCAGCCTGTCGCCCAACGTCGAAAAAGCCCTCAAGGCCAGCAAATTGCAGGACAACGCCCTGTCGCTGGTGATGATTCCACTCAACGGCCCCGGCACCCCGACCATCTTCAACGCCGACGTCTCGGTCAACCCGGCGTCGACCATGAAGCTGGTCACTACGTACGCGGCCCTGGAAATGCTCGGCCCCAATCACCAGTGGAAAACCGAGTTCTATACCGATGGCACCCTCAGCGGCGGCATCCTCAACGGCAACCTCTACCTCAAGGGTGGCGGCGATCCGAAGCTGAACATGGAAAAACTCTGGCTGCTGATGCGCGACCTGCGCGCCAACGGCGTGACCCAGGTCACCGGCGACCTGGTGCTGGACAAGAACTTCTTCATGCAACCGCAACTGCCCGAGTTCAACGACGACGGCAACGACGACAACAAGCCGTTCCTGGTCAAGCCCGATGCGTTGCTGGTCAACCTCAAGGCCCTGCGTTTCGTTGCGCGCAATGACTCGGGCAGAGTGCTGGTCTCGGTGGAGCCGCCGATCGCCAGCATCCGCATCGAAAACCAGGTCAAGGCGCTCAATTCCAAGCAATGCACCGGTGGTGTGCGCTACAACCCGGTGCCCCAGCCCGATGGCAGCGTGACCGTGACGGTCGGCGGCCAGTTGGGCGAAGGCTGCAGCTCGCAGACCTACCTGTCGTTGCTGGACCACGCCACCTACACCGCCGGCGCCGTTCGCGCGATCTGGAAAGAACTGGGCGGCAGCATCCAGGGCAAGGATGTGCTGGCGCCGACACCGAAGGGCGCCAAGGTACTGGCGCGGGCATTTTCGCCGGATCTGGCGGAAATCATCCGCGACATCAACAAATACAGTAACAACACCATGGCCCAGCAGCTGTTCCTGAGCCTGGGCCAGAGGTTCCGCACCGATGCCGACGCCGACGACGCCAAGGCCGCCCAGCGCGTGGTGCGTCAGTGGCTGGCGAAGAAAGGCATTACCGCGCCGCACCTGGTGATGGAGAACGGCTCCGGCCTGTCCCGTGCCGAACGCGTCAGTGCCCGGGAAATGGCGTCGATGCTGCAAGCCGCCTGGCGCAGCCCTTACGCCGCCGAGTACATCAGTTCGATGCCGATTGCCGGCACCGACGGCACCATGCGCAAACGCCTGAAGACCACCGCCATGCGCGGTGAAGCCCACGTCAAGACCGGCACCCTGAACACCGTGCGGGCAATCGCCGGCTTCAGCCGCGACGTCAACGGCAACACCTGGGCGGTGGTGGCGATCCTCAACGACAAGGCACCGTTTGGTGCGTCGTCGGTGCTCGACCAGGTGCTGCTGGACCTGTATCGCCAGCCGAAACTGGCGCAGACCGCTTCGGTGTTGTAATCCCCACCGAACCCATGTGGGAGCGGGCTTGCTCGCGAATAGGGAGTGTCAGGCGACATTATTGTTAACTGACACACCGCTTTCGCGAGCAAGCCCGCTCCCACAGGTATTGCGTACAGTCCGCATCAGTTCATTTCGCCCTGCACCCGATCCCTGCCCTCCTGCTTCGCCACATACACCCCCGAATCCGCCCGCAACAACAACGCATCCGCGCCCTCGCCCTCACGCCAGCTGGCAATGCCGAAACTGGCGGTGACCACGCCGACTTCATCGATCGGCGCGCTGCGCAGGCATTGCCACAACTCCAGCGCCAGCAGATGGGCCTGCTCGCCGCCGATGTCCGGGCACAGGACCATGAACTCCTCACCGCCCAGGCGGCAGAACACATCGGTGCGCCGCAGCCGATGGCCAACGCGTTCGCACACCGCCTGCAACACCCGATCGCCCACGGCATGGCCGTACTGGTCATTGATGCGCTTGAAGTGGTCAATGTCGAGCATGATCACCGACAGATCGCCACCCCCGCGCTCCACCCGGGCCATCTCGGTGGTCAGGCGCTCCTGGAAATAGCGGCGGTTGTGGATGCCGGTCAGGGCGTCGGTGACCGACAGCGCCCGCAGTTCTTCTTCCACCCGCTTGGTGTCGGTAATGTCCGAGATGTAGCCATGCCAGAGTACGCCGCCGCCGGGCAGTTCTTCCGGGGTCGCCTCGCCGCGGACCCAACGCAGGCCGCGCTGGGGCAGTTGCACGCGGTATTCCTCGCGCCAGTGGCTGAGGGTTTCGGCCGAGTCCCGGATCGAGGCACGCACGCGCGTGGTGTCCTGGGGATGAATCCGCGTGAAAATCGCTTCGGCGTTGAGCAGCAGCACGTCCGGCTCCAGCTCATAGATCTCGCGAATGCCGTCGCTGGCGTAGATCACGCTGAAGCGCCCGTCGAACTCCATCTTGAACTGGTAGATCCCGCCAGGCACATGGGCGCTGAGTTTCTTCAACAACAGGTCCCGTGCGGCCAGGGCCTCATGCACGCGCTTGCGTTCGGTGATGTCGATGCAGATTGCCAGGTGCCCGACCCACAGGCCCTGCTCATCGAACACCGGCGTGGCCAGCATGTTGACGATCAGATGGCTGCCATCGCCACGCACCAGCGTCCACTCCCGCGCCTCATGGCCGCCCTCGACGCGCCCCTCGACCAGCATCGCATGACAGGCCGGTACCGGCTTGCCGTAACAGGCACTCAATTCTGCCGAACGTACCGCGAGCTCCCGGGGCAAGTGCAGGTTTTCCAGGGTCATGCGCCCGACCACTTCGGCGACGGTATAACCGAGCATGTGCTCGGCGCCGGCGTTGAAGGTGCTGATCACCCCGCGCAGGTCCGTGGCGATGATCGCAACCTGGGTCGCGGCATCCAGCACCCCGCGCAACTGGCCATGGGTGCCGCGCAGCTCCTGTTCGCGGGCGCGCAGTTCCTCAGTTCTTTGCTCGACCATCTTCAGCGCCCGTTGCCGCTGACTGACCAGCACATAGAGCAATGCGCTGAGCAACACGCTGAGCAAGCCACCGAGCACCATCAGCGTGGTCACCGAAGAGTGATTGGCCCGCAGGAAAGCCTCGCTGGGCTGGATGTCGACCTGATAATCATGGTCGGCCAGACGTAACAGGCGAGTCGCGGACAGGTCACTGAGCGCGGGCGCATTGGGCGATTGAAACAACACCTCATGCTGCTCATCGGTAGACAGGTCGAGAATGCGCACCGAGAGATAATCACGGTCCACCTCCGGCAGACCGTCCGCCAGCAACTGGCGCATGCTGATCACTGCCATGACATAACCGAACGGCTTGCCCGTTGCGTCGGCGGCGCTACTGCGCAGCATGACCGGGGCAATCAAGAGTACGCCTCGCGCATAAGCCGGCTCGATATTGACCAGGTGCAGCGGTTGCGACACGGCCATGCCCCGGCGCTGCTCGGCCCGTTCCAGCGCGGCGCGACGCAAGGGCTGTGCCAGCAAGTCATAGCCCAGTGGCGCACCGAGTTTGCTCTGTGTCTGGCTATACAACACCGCTACGTACTCATCCCGCTCGCCGGCCACTTGCAACTGGCCGTCGGCATTCAGTTCGCGCAGCGTGAACTCGCCCAGGCCCTCCTCGCGCGCCCGGCGCTCGAAGGCTGGTCGCTGGTCGCGAGTGATCCGTTCGGCAAACGAGTACGCCTGGGTCCGGTGCAACAGGGGTTGGGTGTAGCCGTCGAATTCCGCGCGGGAGACCGCATCGGAGTTGGCAAAGAACCGGCGCAGGCCATCGAGGCGCTGTTCCTGATCCTGGAAGCGTTCTTCGATACGGCTGTAGCGTTCGCTGGCCAGCAACTGGAAGCGCTGGCGCAATTGATGGTGAAACAGGTTCAGCGTCGACCAGGCGAGCAATGCCGTGAGAGTCCCGCCGATGAGCAAGACCATGAGCGCGACCAGCCCGGCCGAGACATCTTCGCTGATAAAACCCAGGATCTTGGGGCGCACGGCGTGCAACGACATAGACGCAACTCAAAACGCCAGGTGCGGGAAAGCCCATTGGCCATGAGTTGAGTTATAGCTATTAGCCACTAATTTGACCAGTACCGTGGGGCCCGGCTTGTCGGCGAAGGCGATCCTGAAATCGCCTTCGCCGACAAGCCGGCGCCTACAGTGCCATTCACCCCATCAACGGGCAGTGATTTTCCAGGCACGGTGGATCTTGGTGTTACGGGAAAAATCCGCGTCGATGGTCTGGGCGGTGATCTCTTCGATCGCGTAGCGCTCGCTGAGGTTAGGCTCGAGCTCGAACTTGCGGAAGTTGTTGGAGAAGTACAGCACTCCACCCGGTGCCAAGCGCGCCATGGCCAGGTCGATCAGTTGCACCTGGTCACGCTGCACGTCGAAGATTCCTTCCATGCGCTTGGAGTTGGAGAAAGTCGGCGGGTCGATGAAGATCAGGTCGTACTCTTCACGGCAGGCTTCCAGCCAGACCATCACGTCACTCTGCTCCAGGCGGTTCTTGTCGGAGAAACCGTTCAGCGACAGGTTGCGACGCGCCCAGTCCAGGTAGGTTTTCGACAAGTCGACGCTGGTGGTACTGCGCGCGCCGCCCTTGGCCGCATGGACACTGGCCGTGGCGGTGTAGCAATACAGGTTGAGGAAGCGCTTGCCGGCGGCCTCTTTCTGGATGCGCATGCGCATCGGCCGGTGGTCGAGGAACAACCCGGTATCGAGGTAATCGGTGAGGTTGACCAGCAGCTTCACCCCGCCTTCGTTGACCTCGACGAACTTGCCCTGGGCGGCCTGGCGCTCGTACTGCCTGGTACCGCTCTGACGCTCGCGGCGCTTGACCACCACGCGGCTCTTGTCGACGTTCAGGGCCTGCGGGATCGCCGCCAGGGCGTCGAACATGCGCGCCGAGGCCTTCTCCGGATCGATGGATTTCGGTGCGGCGTATTCCTGGACGTGGACCCAGTCGTGGTACAGGTCGATGGCCATGGAGTATTCCGGCATGTCGGCATCGTAGACGCGATAGCAGTCGATGCCTTCACGCTTGACCCACTTGCCCAGCGCCTTGAGGTTTTTCTGCAGGCGGTTGGCAAACATCTGCCCGCCTTCGCTCAGGCGCGGCTGCTCGATCACCGGTGCCGGTGCCGGCGTCGGTTTGATCGGGTTGCCGTTCTTGTTGTACTGGCGCTCCTGCGGCTCGCTCGGCGCCTGGTCGTAGGCCGCCTGCTCACGCTCGGCCTGACGCTGTTCCGGGGTACGACGTTCGCCGGTGACGAATTGATCCGGCAATACCTTGATCAGCAACAGCTTGCACGGCAAGGCGCCGTTCCAGAACGAATACTGCTTGTGGCTGCGGATACCCATGCGCTTGCCCAGGTCCGGGGCGCCGGTGAACACCGCCGCTTCCCAGTTCAGGCACGCCTGACGCAGGCGTTCGCCCAGGTTCTGGTAGAGGTAGAGCAGGCTCGCCTCGTCGCCCAGACGCTCGCCGTACGGAGGGTTGCAGATCACCAGGCCTTTCTGGTTCTGGTCCGGACGCGGCTCGAAGGTCGCGACTTCGCCCTGGTAGATCTTGATCCACTCGCTCAGGCCGGCACGCTCGACGTTGTTGCGCCCTGGTTGAATCAGGCGCGGGTCGGCTTCATAACCGCGAATCCACAACGGTGGCTTGGCCAGGCCGGCCGCCGCACGTTCACTGGCTTCTTCATGGAGCTTTTTCCACAGTGCCGGCACGTGGCCGAGCCAGGCGGTGAAACCCCATTGCTCGCGGCGCAGGTTCGGCGCGATGTCGGCAGCGATCATCGCCGCTTCGACCAGGAAGGTGCCGACACCGCACATCGGGTCAGCCAGGGCGCCGCCTTCAGCGGCGATGCGTGGCCAGCCGGAACGGATCAGGATCGCCGCCGCGAGGTTTTCCTTCAGCGGCGCCGCACCTTGCTGCAGGCGATAGCCGCGCTGGTGCAGGCTGTGGCCGGAAAGGTCGAGCGAGAGGATCGCTTCACCGCGATCCAGGCGCAGATGGATGCGCAGGTCCGGGTTGAGCTTGTCGATGGATGGACGGTCGCCCTGCGGGGTGCGCAGTTTGTCGACGATGGCGTCCTTGACCTTCAAGGCGCCGAAGTGGGTGTTGTCGATGCCTGAGCCGTGACCGCTGAATTCGACGGCCAGGGTGCCGTCATTGAGCATGTGGTCCTGCCACTCGATGTCCAGCACGCCGTGGTAGAGGTCTTCGGCGTCTTTCATCGGGAAACGCTTGAGGACCAGCAGCACCCGGTTGGCCAGGCGCGACCACAGGCACAGGCGATAAGCGGTTTCCATGGTGGCCATGCCACGCACGGCAGAAGTGTGCTCACGCGCTTCCTCAAGGCCAAGCCCGACGGCTTCCTCGATGAGCAGGCCTTCAAGGCCTTTAGGGCAAGTGAGGAAGAGTTCGAAACGATCGGACATGGGGATTCGGAGCCTTTGCTGAGTGGACCGGCAACGCATTGCCGGCCCGGTTTTCAATCAGGCGCTTTTCTCGAAGAGCGCCCGCGTGGCACGAAGGTGTGCCATTCCACCCTTGCTGCCCGGGTTAAATGAGCTTAGATGCAAGGACAGATAAAAAGGTTGATGCAACAAAATGACATAAGTCGACCCTTCGTCGAATAGTCCGTCCCGGCAACAGGAGGCATTCTCAGCAAAAGATTAACCTGATCATCCAACGCAGGGCCGATCATACCGGGGTTTGATCAATAAAGACGCCACAAACATCATGTTACTTAGTGCCATAGCACATTAACGGTTACGTCCTTATGACAAAACGATCATTCCCTCGATGTGACGCATTGGTTAGAACTCAACACAGGTTGGCGCCGCAATGACGTCAACACCTTGGCTCGTCACGCCGGCAACGAGCCCCAACGGCAGGTTTTTTCTGCCAGACCTCGATTGAGGTCAACGCGATACATACAGTCAACAAGTGAGGGCAACACCCTATGAGAAGACTTAAGCGTGATCCGTTGGAAAGAGCATTTTTGCGCGGATATCAATATGGCGTTGGTGGTAAATCCCGTGAGCTTTGCCCATTTACTCTACCGTCGGTACGCCAAGCCTGGATTAACGGCTGGCGAGAAGGACGCGGCGACAACTGGGACGGTATGACCGGCACTGCGGGAATCCACAGACTCAACGAACTTCACGCCGTCGGCTAACACAGGGCACACACTCCGACACACAATCTGATTTGTAGCGAATTAACCACGCACGTCCCATCCGGACGGCGGGCTACGGCCCAGGGGCTCCTTAGAAGGGGCCCTTTTTTATGTCTGCTCTGCGGTCAATCCCGATTCTCTGTAGGAGCCCGGCTTGCCGGCGAAGGCGTCCTCGAGATCGCCATCGCCGGCA
>NZ_JAXDEO010000038.1:0-71019 GCF_035064975.1 Pseudomonas sp. YuFO20 | reverse complement strand
CCCGAACTCAGAAGTGAAACGATGCATCGCCGATGGTAGTGTGGGGTTTCCCCATGTGAGAGTAGGTCATCGTCAAGATTAAATTCCGAAACCCCTATCTGCGCATGCAGGTAGGGGTTTTGTCTTTCTGGCTCCTCCCCTTGTAGGAGCGAGCTTGCTCGCGAAAAACCTGAGGACGCCGGGGGCTATCAGGTTACCCGCGTCATCGTTGACGACCATCGTCGGAACGCCGCCCGGAGCAAGCTCGCTCCCACATCATTCAAGAGATCCCTACTGCTGGCCGATAACCCAGAAGGTCGCAGCGATGCTCATCACGTTTTCAACAGAAATCCCTTGATGGATGATGGCGAACAGCTATCATCTGCGCGCCATAAAGGGCAGTGAAGCTGATCTTGTTCGTGCATTCGCCTTTCGGTTCTTCTTCTTAAATTGCCTGGAAATCTTCGATGCTGTCGTATCACCAAAAGAGTTTTCTGATCGTCGATGATTTCTCGGATTTCCGCAGTTCGGTCAGGTCGATGCTGCGCGAGCTTGGTGTCAAGGATGTGGACACGGCTGACACTGGCGAACAGGCGCTGAAGATGTGTTCGCAGAAATCCTACGATTTCATCCTGCAGGACTTTCACCTGGGCGATGGCAAGAAGAACGGTCAGCAGGTGCTCGAAGACCTGATGATCGACAAGCTGATTAGTCACGAAAGCGTATTCGTGATGGTCACCGCTGAAACCAGCCAGGCCATGGTGCTCAGCGCCCTGGAACACGAACCTGATGCGTACCTGACCAAACCCTTCAACCGTTCCGGCCTGGCCCAGCGCCTGGAGCGACTGGTGCAGCGCAAGACGTTGCTCAAGCCGATACTGCAGGCCCTGGACCGGGGCAAGCCGGTTGAAGTACTCAATGCCTGTATCGCCTTGTGCAAACAGGACATCCGCTATTCGCCGTTGTGCTTGCGCTATCGCGCCGATGCCCTGCGTGACCTCAATCAGAATGAGGTGCTGGAGCGTCTCTACGATGGCATCATTGCCGATCGACCCTTGCCCTGGGCCTTTGCCGGGCTGGGCAAGTTGCTGTTCAAGCGCGGTCAGGTCACCCAGGCAAAAGCCCTCTACGCAAAAGCGCTGAAGGTGTTCCCGATGATGCCCGCGCTCTATGATGGCATGGCCGAGGTGCTGGTTGCCGAAGGGGATACCAAGGCCGCCCAGCGCGTCCTGGAGGAGGCGATTCGCTTGTCACCACTGGCCGTGCGCAGGCAAGCGCAGCTGGGCAAACTGGCTATGACCAATGAAGATTTTGACACGGCGTCCAGAGCCTACCGCCAGGCGGTTGCCCAGGGGGCCCAGTCACGTTTCAAGGATGCGGAAAGCAACCTTGGACTGGCTCACGCATTGATCAGCAAGGGCAGTGAAAAAGGCCTGGATACCCGGACTCGTCTGGAAATCAACACGACCCTGAGTGCTGTGGCCAAGGAAAATCCGTCCGATCCCGGTCTGCAAATCAGGGCGCGATTGATGAAGGCGACCAGTCTGCTGATCAACGACGCCGAAACCGCGGAAAAACTGACCGAACAAGCGATCATGCGGCTCGATGGCATGGAGCAGTTCATGAGTGCCGAAGCGGCGCTGTTGGTGGCCAAACAATTGCAGATGCTGGGTCAGGCGAGTGCGGGCGCTTCGATGTTGAAAAACTGCGCGGAGATCTACGGCGACGATCCTGCGGTGATGAAGGGCATTGCCAAGTTGACCGACGATCCGAGCATCCTCAACTCCGGTAACGTTGCGGCCGATCTCAATCGCCAGGGCGTGCGCGTGTACAAGACCGGTGACCTGGTGCAGGCCCGGGAAATTTTCCGCAAAGCCCTGGCGCTGCAGCCCAAGAACATCAGTATCGCGTTGAACCTCGCGCAAGCGTTGCTGCACGGCACCGATACCACTGCCCACTCGGCGGAAATGGTGGAATGTCGAGCCTGCCTGAAAATGGTCGGCTTGATGCCGGACACCGACGCGCGTTTTGCGCGTTATAAAAAGCTCAAGAACAAGGCATTTGGCGAATGAACGAGCAGCAACAGGCACTGGATTTCTCGACGGTGATTGCTTCTACCGTACATGACATGAAGAACTCGCTGGCCATGCTGATGCAGGCCCACAGCCAATGCCTGGCGAACTTGCCGGTGTCAGCGCGCCACACCCCGGAGCAGGGTGTGATCGAATTCGAGTTTGCGCACCTCAATGGCATGCTGGTGCAGCTGCTGGGCCTGTACAAACTGGGTGTCAACCAGATGCCCCTGCAGCCGGCCTACCACGAACTCGATGACTTCATCGAAGCGCAACTGGCTTGCCATCAGGACGTGTTCGCCAGTCGCGGTATTGCCGCCACCTTTGAAGTCGATCCCTTGAGCCCGCTGGGTTTCTTCGACCGTGAGCTGATCGCTTCGGTACTGGCCAACAGCATCAACAACGCGATCCGTTATGCCCGTCATGCGGTGTTGATCAGCGCCAGCGACGAAGCCGGGCAACTGATCTTGACCATCAACGACGACGGTGACGGTTATCCCCCGCAGATGATCGAGCGCCAGGCCGAGTACGTTCAGGGTATCAATCACAGCACTGGCAGCACCGGCCTGGGTCTGTACTTTGCTGGTCGGATCGCCGCGTTGCATCAACGTAACGGCGTAGGCGGACGTACGGAAATCAGCAATGGCGGCCCTCTGGGCGGCGGTGTCTTCAGGCTTTATCTTCCGTAGGAGCTGCCGGAGGTTGCGATCTTTTAAAAAACAGATCAAAAGATCGCAGCCTCCGGCAGCTCCTACATATTTGCGTAACGTGCTTGATATTCTGAACACGCGGAGCCTATTTTGTACGAGTCGCCGCTCGCGGCTCGTATAAAAACAAGGATTGCGTCATGACAACCGATGGCCTGGGTTCACTCGCGCAGCGATTGACCGGCATTGATGAGATCGAATGCGTCACGCCGGATTTGAACGGCGTACCACGGGGCAAGGTGATGACTGCCGAAGGCTTCCTCGAAGGGCGCCGTCTGCAGTTGGCACGGGGCGTGATGCTGCAATGCATCATGGGCGGATATCCGCCGGCGCGTTTTTACGGCTGCGATGATGGCGACCTCGCACTGGTCCCGGACCCGGCGCAGATCCACCGCCTGCCCTGGAGCAAACACCCTCGGGCATTGGCCATCTGTGATGCGGACGAATTGACGGGCGAAAGTTCCAGCCTTTCCACACGCGGCCAGCTCAAGGCGGTCATCGCGCGTTACGCGGCCATTGGCCTGGCGCCGGTGGTGGCGACCGAGCTCGAGTTTTTTGTCTTTGCGCCCAATACCGATTCGACCCAGCCGTTCCAGCCACCCACTGGCCTGGACGGTCGTCGCGAGGACGGGCATTCGGCGTTCAGTATCAGTTCCAACAATGGCCTGCGGCCGTTTTTCCACGAGGTCTATGAATGCATGGCGGCGCTGGGCCTGCCCCGTGATACCTTCATGCACGAGATGGGCGTCAGCCAGTTCGAAATCAACCTGCTGCACGGCGATCCCCTGCTGCTGGCCGACCAGACATTCCTGTTCAAGCATTTGCTCAAGGAAGTCGCGCTCAAGCACGGCCTGATCGTGGTTTGCATGGCCAAGCCACTGGCGCATACGCCCGGCAGTTCGATGCACATTCACCAAAGCATCGTCGAGGTCGCTACGGGTCGGAATGTCTTCACCGACGAAAACGGTCAAGCGAGCGCGACCTTCCGTCATTTCATCGGCGGTCAGCAAGCCGGCATGGCGGATTTCACTGCGCTGTTTGCGCCGAACGTGAATTCGTACCAGCGCTTGTACCATCCCTTCGCATCACCGAATAATGCCTGCTGGTCCCATGACAACCGATCGGCCGGATTGCGTATTCCCGCCAGTTCGCCAATCGCTCGTCGGGTCGAGAACCGCTTGCCGGGGGCTGACGCCAATCCGTATCTGGCAATTGCAGCGAGCCTGGCGTGCGGCTTGTATGGCATCCAGCACCAGCTGGAACCCGATGAGCCGATCCAGGGGGAGTTCGAGGTGCCGGATAAACTTTCATTACCCTGTACCTTGCATGCAGCGCTCGAGCGTCTGAAACGTAGCCAGTTGGCAATGGAACTGTTCGGCAAGGAGTTCATCGAAGGCTACATCGCTTCGAAGACCATGGAACTGACCAGTTTCCAGGATGAAATCACTCCCTGGGAGCGGCGCGTCCTGGCCGCCCAGGCCTGACGAAATATCGACACCGGGCTATCGTTTGAATAGCCCGTCACTCACTGCAAGGAGCCGCTCGTTGCGCCAAATCTGGAAGTCCTTTCGAGCGCTTTACTTCGCTTCGCTGATGATGTTGATCGGCTCAGGCCTGTTAAGTACTTACCTGGCGTTGCGCCTGGCTGCCGATCATGTCGACAGCCTGTGGGTCGGTGCATTGATGGCCGCCAACTATTTCGGCCTGGTGCTGGGCGGCAAGATCGGCCATCGGTTGATTGCGCGGGTCGGGCATATACGAGCCTACTCGGCCTGTGCCGGGATCGTCGGCGCGGCGGTGCTGGGCCATGGCCTGGTGAACTGGTTGCCGGCGTGGCTGTTCCTGCGGGTGATCGTCGGTCTTGGCATGATGTGCCAGTACATGGTCATCGAGAGCTGGCTGAACGAGCAGGCCGAAGCCAAGCAGCGCGGACTGGTGTTCAGCGGCTACATGATCGCCTCCTACCTGGGGTTGGTGCTGGGTCAGTTGATCCTGGTCATGCACCCGGGGCTGGGCCTGGAACTGCTGATGCTGGTGGCCCTGTGTTTCACCCTCTGCCTGGTACCGGTGGCCCTGACCCGGCGCATTCACCCGGCGCCCTTGCATCCCGCGCCGATGGAGCCGCGGTTCTTTATCAAGCGCGTGCCGCAGTCATTGAGTACCGTCCTGGGGGCAGGGCTGATTGTCGGCTCGTTCTACGGTCTGGCGCCGCTGTACGCCTCTCAGCAAGGGTTGTCGACGGAGCAGGTCGGCCTGTTCATGGGTAGCTGCATTTTTGCCGGGTTGGTGGTGCAGTGGCCGTTGGGATGGTTGTCCGATCGCTATGACCGGGCGCTGTTGATCCGCTGCTTTGCATTCAGCCTGGCGTTGGCCGCCTTGCCGCTGGCGATCATGGAGCGGGTGCCGCTGGAAGTCCTGTTCATCGCCGGGTTCCTCTGTTCGTTGGTGCAGTTCTGCCTTTATCCGTTGGCCGTGGCCTTCTCCAATGACCATGTCGAGGGCGATCGACGGGTATCGCTGACGGCGATGTTGCTGGTGACCTACGGCGTGGGCGCCAGTATCGGGCCGCTGGTGGCGGGTGTGCTGATGAAGTTGTTCGGCAGCCAGATGCTCTATGCGTTCTTCAGTTTCTTTGCGTTGGTGCTGGTGTGGCGAATTCGTCCGAAAGCGGTGACCAACCTGCATCAGGTGGACGACGCACCGCTGCATCACGTCGCCATGCCGGACAGTATGTCGAGTTCGCCACTGGTGGCGGCACTCGATCCGAGGGTGGATGAGCAGGTGGTGCAGGACCAGATGCAGAATCCGATTGCTCCAGAGCCTGGTTCCGAACCAGAACCGGAACCGGGAACCGATCAGCCGCCGCAAGAACCGGATTCGGGCAGGGAGCAGAGTTTTACCGAAGCCAGGCCATGACATTCAGGTAAAAAAAACGGGCAGTCACCGCAAGGGGCTGCCCGTTTTTGCCTTGAGAGCTTTGTCTCAGAAGTCGTCTTTGTCGAAGCGCCGCGCTTCGCGTTGCAGCTGGTAGACGAAGCGCTCGACCTGACGCTGCACCAGCCCGCTCATGTTGTGGAAGCGAACGCCGGCAAAGGTGGTGTTGATCTTTTCTTCGAAGTGCAGGTAGCGCAGTTCGACCGGCGCGGTCATTTTACCGAAGGGCAGGTCGGCGTTGAATCGGTCGTAGACCTGACCCAGTTGCAGGCTGCCGGTGATGTCGCCCTCGAAGCGCAACTTGCAGCCGGTGGCGGAAATGTCCAGCAGCTTGCCACTGATCGATGCCTTGAGTTTTTCACCGTCCAGATTGACGTTGACCAGTTGGGCCAGTTTCAACGCGGCCCGGAAGGCATTGCGGCGCTGGTGGTAAACGACCTCATCGGGCAGGGTGCCACGGTAGCAACGGCTGCCGTTGGATTCGTCGATGGTCAGCAGGCCATTGCTTTCCCATGCGATGCGCACGCCTTCATGAAATCCTTCGACCTTGAAGGGTTCGCCGGCCAGCAGGAAACGTTCGCCATCTCGGGGAATCATTTCGTCCAGGGCAATCATGTTGCGTTCGCGGTCCAGGTCCACCAGATAACTCTGGAAGCGCTGGCTGCGCTCGTGGAACGTGATGATCAGCGGGTCATGGCTGTCTAGCAGCTGGCGCAAATTGCCGGAGATTTCCAGGGGCGTGCTGAGCACCTTGGGTGGCTGCGGCGCATCTTCCGCGTTTAAGGCATTGGACACGGTTAATCAATCTCCAGACAAATTTTGACTACGGCGTGCGGCATTTTGCCAGTATGTTTCGCGTCTTGATAGAGCGTGCTTATCGACAGGCTCAAGCCTGACTGAGCGGACGTGGTTTCACAAGCCTGGAGAATGAGCCGCTGGCGTCATAGAGCGCGGGTTGTTCACCGCCGTTGAGGATTCTCAGCTGGGTGGCCGTGGCGGCCTGCTGTACCAGGATCGACTGTCCATTGTTGGCGTTGGCGGCGTGGCATTGAGCCAGAAGGTCGGTCAGCACATCACTTTGCGCCAGCAGCGCTTCGCCAACGCTCGATTGGCTGGCCAGTTGTTCCAGGCCGCTGCGGTTGGCGGGCAGGTTGAGACTGGCGAGAAGCTCACTGCGTTTGCGGCCATGCTGTTCGAGCTCGATGATCATTGCCTGCTTCTGCGCCAGAATCTCTTCCAGCAACTGCATGTCGCGGCCATGCAAGGCGAGGGATTCGGTGCGCAGTAACTCCAGCAAGCGTTGCGCTGGAGCAAGGTCGTCGGTGATCAGTTGCAGTAAATTAGTGTCGTGCATGGCTGGCCTTGGGGTTTAAGCGTCCAAAAGCCTGGCGCGGGCCGAGGCTTAGCGCTGGGCTTCGAAGTTGAGCAGTTTGCTGGCTACACGGTTGCTGTCGACTTTATAGCTGCCATCGGCGATGGCTGCTTTCAACTCGGCCACTCGGGACTTGTCGACGGCAGGCTGATCGCGCAGCGTATCTGTGATCTTCTGCAACTGTTGCGCCTCATTGCTCAGATGTACCGATTCGCCGCTTTTGACGGTATTGGCCTGTTCGGCCGGGGTATTGGGCTCGGCAGACTTGCCGGTTTCGGCAGTTTCCTTGGCGGTGGTACGTGTACTGCCCGTGAGTGACGGGGAGCTGTTCAAACGGCTGAAATCAATGACCATGGTAAAAAACCTCTGGGAATTTGGACGCTTGCCATGTTTTCGGCCATTCCCTGAAAAACTTTAGGCTCATTTATCAAAATGAGCTTGCGCGCGCCAGCGCTTGCCGTGCCTGGCACACAGTTTAGGGAAGCGTCGAGGTCGGCGCCACTTCTTCACCCCCAGTGAGCCCTACATGGACACTTCCACCTGGCCCGGCGCGATGACCTGTGCCTTGATGACCCGTTTGGAATTGAGGTTCTTGACTCGAATCTGTTCGCTCAGGCCGCCACCGGCCAATGCCTCGCCGGGCATGCGCACGCTGAGCGTACCGCTGCGGGCGGTAATCACCACCTGGTCACCCTTGCGTATGACTTCCGCCTGTTCGATGTGCACCAGGCTGATGACCTGATCATTGACCATTGGTCGGGTAAGTCGTTGCCCGATGGCCTGGTCCACGTCCGTCAGGTAACCCTGGTTGAGCAGGCTGATATCGCGCTCACGCAGCATGACGTCCTGCGGTTCGACAATGCCGGCACGACGCAGGGGCCGGGTGGTGGTGACGACCTCGCGAAACAGGCGTACTTGAGCGGGTACGAACACGGTCCAGGGGGATGTTCCTTCACAGCGAACCTTGACCGTTACGCGGCCCAAAGGCTTGGCTGGACTCTCCAGGGTGGCTGTCAATTCCTTGTCGCACATGGGCATGCGCAGGCGCGGATCGAGCGGGTTCACCTGGATTTCGTAGCGACCCTGGGTTTGACTCGTCGCCAGATAGTCCTCTACGGTGAATTCAAGAAAGCCCTGGGTGACGCCGATAAGCATGTCAGGCAAGGTAACCGCGTCAGCAAGGGCAGGGCTGCCAGCGTTGAACAGGCAAACAGCCGACAACACCCCGAGCCATTGGCGGCAGGGGGTGGTCAGGCGGCGGAAAAATGTCGGTTCTGTGTTCATGACAGATAAAAAGCAAGCGCCGTGCCGTTTAGTGCAGAAGGCGCGTCGCAACAACACTTGGCGTTGGCGTAGGAGTCAGGCATGGCTGGTGTAATGGATTCGGTAAACCAGCGCACGCAACTGGTGGGGCAGAATCGCCTTGAGTTGCTGTTGTTCCGTCTCGACGGCCAGCAGCTGTATGGGATCAACGTGTTCAAGGTGCGGGAGGTGTTGCAATGCCCCAAGCTGACGTTGATGCCCAAGTCCAGTCCTGTCGTGTGTGGCGTGGCGAATATTCGGGGGGCGACCATTCCGATCCTTGATCTGGCGATGGCGACCGGTTCCGGTGGCTTGAAGGACAAGGGCAACCCTTTCGTGATCATCACGGAGTACAACACCAAGACCCAGGGATTCCTGGTGCGCTCGGTGGAACGCATCGTCAACATGAATTGGGAGGAGATTCATCCGCCACCCAAGGGCACGGGGCGCGATCACTACCTGACGGCGGTGACTCGGGTCGACAACCAGTTGGTCGAAATCATCGACGTCGAGAAGGTGCTGGCGGAAGTAGCGCCGACCCCGGAAGCGATTTCAGCCGGGGTGGTGGATGTCGAGACCCAGCACAAGGCGCTCTCCTTGCGCGTGCTGACGGTCGATGACTCGTCGGTGGCGCGCAAGCAGGTCACCCGTTGCCTGCAAACGGTCGGTGTTGAAGTGGTGGCGTTGAACGACGGCCGGCAAGCGCTGGATTACCTGCGCAAACTGGTCGACGAGGGCAAGCGGCCGGAAGAGGAATTCCTGATGATGATTTCCGACATCGAGATGCCGGAAATGGACGGGTACACCCTCACGGCCGAGATCCGCAACGACCCGCGCATGCAAAAGCTTCATATCATCCTGCATACTTCGTTGTCAGGTGTGTTCAATCAGGCGATGGTCAGGAAGGTCGGTGCCGATGACTTCCTGGCCAAGTTCCGTCCTGATGACCTGGCATCCCGGGTAGTCGACCGGATCAAGGCAGCAGACATCAGCTAGGGGCGTTCGGCCCCCGGCAGTCACACGATTTTAGAGGCGGCAGCATTGTCTACGGGTAATTTGGATTTCGAACAGTTCCGGGTGTTCCTGGAAAAAGCCTGTGGCATTTTGCTCGGTGAAAACAAGCAGTATCTGGTCTCCAGCCGTCTCAACAAACTGATGGAGCAGCAGGGCATCAAGTCCCTGGGTGAACTGGTCCAGCGCATCCAGACACAGCCGCGCAGCGGATTGCGCGAGATGGTCGTGGATGCGATGACGACCAACGAAACCTTGTGGTTTCGGGACACCTATCCGTTTGAAGTGTTGAAGAACAAGGTGCTGCCTGAAGCGATCAAGGCCAGTCCCGGCCAGCGTCTGCGGATCTGGTCGGCGGCGTGCTCGTCGGGTCAGGAACCGTATTCGCTGTCGATGTCCATTGATGAGTTCGAGCGGTTCAATCCAGGGCAGTTGAGGATGGGCGTGCAGATTGTGGCCACCGACCTGTCGGGCACCATGTTGAACAACTGCAAGACGGGCGAGTACGACAGCCTGGCCATAGGTCGCGGCCTGTCTCCCGAACGCCTGCAGCGTTATTTCGACCCGAAAGGGCCGGGGCGCTGGGCGATCAAGGCGCCAATCAAGAGCCGGGTCGAGTTTCGTTCGTTCAACCTGCTGGACAGCTACGCGAGTCTTGGCAAGTTCGACATCGTGTTCTGTCGCAACGTGCTGATCTACTTCTCCGCCGAAGTGAAGAAGGACATCCTGTTGCGTATTCACAGCACGTTGAAGCCGGGCGGTTATCTGTTCCTCGGTGCTTCAGAAGCGTTGAACGGATTGCCGGATCATTACCAGATGGTCCAGTGCAGCCCGGGGATTATTTACCAGGCGAAATGAATCGTTGGTGTTGCAAAAATAACGGGAGTCCTCAGGGCCTCCCGTTTTTTGTGCCTGATGATTTCTCACAGGCACCGCATGACCTCTGTGGGAGCGAGCTTGCTCGCGATGGCGTCATGTCAGTCGACATCAATGCGAACTGTCACACCGTCATCGCGAGCAAGCTCGCTCCCACAGGGTAGGTTGGCGTCTTCGTAAGCAGAGGCAAGCGGCAGAAAAGCGGCATCCAGCGGAAGCCGGTTGCCGCTTTTCTGTCGTTGCCGCCGGGGCCAATGCCCGCAAAGCCCCGGTTTACGGGGTTTTCTGGATTGGCATGACGCTTGCTATGTCCATCCTACGAAAAATCAGGTCACCCAAAGGTTTCCCGACATGAGCATCAGCTTCGATAAAGCGCTCGGTATTCACGAAAAGGCCCTGGGCTTCCGCGCCCAGCGTGCCGAAGTCCTGGCCAACAACATTGCCAACGCCGACACCCCGAACTACAAGGCGCGGGACCTGGAGTTCTCGAAAGTACTCGAGGCGCAGAACGACAAGGCCAAAAACGGCACCTTCGCCCTGAACATGACCAACAACCGTCATATCGAAGCCCAGGGCCTGGGCAATGGCGACGAGTCGTTGATGTACCGCACGCCGATGCAACCGTCGATCGACCAGAACACCGTGGACGCCCAGCTGGAACAGTCGAACTACGCGGAAAACTCGGTCAACTTCCAGGCCAGCTTCACCCTGCTCAACAGCAAATTCAAAGGGCTGGTGTCAGCCCTGCGCGGAGAGTAAGTCATGTCCCTGTCCAGTGTTTTCAACATTGCCGGTAGCGGCATGAGTGCCCAGACCACGCGCTTGAACACCGTGGCCTCGAACATCGCCAACGCCGAGACGGTCTCCTCGAGCATCGACCAGACCTACCGTGCGCGTCACCCGGTGTTCGCCACCATGTTCCAGGGCGGCCAGGCTGGCGGCAGCGATTCTCTGTTCCAGAACCAGGACGCGGCCGGTCAAGGCGTTCAGGTGCTGGGCGTGGTCGAAGACCAGAGCAACCTTGAAGCACGCTATGAGCCCAACCATCCGGCCGCCGATGCCAAGGGCTATGTCTACTACCCGAACGTCAACGTGGTGGAAGAAATGGCTGACATGATTTCCGCGAGCCGTTCGTTCCAGACCAACGCCGAAATGATGAATACCGCCAAGACCATGATGCAGAAGGTCCTGACCCTCGGTCAGTGATAAGGGGCGACTCAGATGAGTGTTACCGATACCACCAGTGGTTTGAATATCAACGATATCCTGGCCAACTCCGCGGTAAAGACCAAGACAGACGATAGTCTGGCGTCAGCGGCGGGTAGCGCTTCGGGTAAAAAGGCCTTGGGCAAGGATGCGTTCCTGCAATTGCTGGTCACGCAATTGAAAAACCAGAATCCGCTGGAACCGCAGGACAACGGCGAGTTCGTGGCGCAGTTGGCACAATTCAGTAGCCTTGAAGGCATCACCACGCTCAACGGTACCGTGAGCGGCATTGCTGGCGCCTTCGGCTCATCACAGGCATTGCAAGCTTCGTCACTGGTTGGCCGTTCGGTTATTGCGCCGGGCGACAAGGCAGTGGTCGATACAACGAAGGGCATGACCGGGGCGGTCGTGTTGCCTCAATCCGTAGCCTCGGCCACGGTGAAAGTTACCGACAAGGATGGCAAGGTCGTTCGCACTATCGAGCTGACTGATCAGAAGGCCGGCAATGCCAGCTTCACCTGGGATGGCAAGGACGATGCCGGTAACGTGGCCCCGGTGGGGACTTACACCTTTGCCGCAGCGACCACCATCGATGAACAGAGCGTTGCGCTGATCACCAACCTGCCAGCAACCGTCACCAGCGTGACTCTCAGCCAGACCGGCGGTGAATTGATGCTCAATCTGGCTGGGCTGGGCAGTATCGCCCTGTCCAAAGTGCAAACCATTGGTATATAGAGCCGACTAACCCGGCACAACGGAGTGGACTATGTCTTTCAACATCGGCCTTAGCGGTCTCTATGCCGCCAACAAGCAACTGGACGTAACCGGCAACAACATCGCCAACGTCGCAACCGTCGGATTCAAATCGTCCCGTGCGGAATTTTCGGACGTGTACTCGTCCACCAAACTGGGCACAGGTAACAAGACCGTCGGCAGCGGTGTGCGCCTGGCCAACGTTTCCCAGCAATTTACCCAGGGCGATGTCAGCAGCGGCACTGGCAGCGTGCTGGACGTGGGCATCAACGGTTCGGGCTTTTTCGTACTGAACAACAACGGTTCGTTATCCTATACCCGTGCCGGTACGTTCAAGGTCGACAAGGACGGCTACGTCACCAACACCGATTATTCGGCGCGAGTGCAGGGTTACGGTGTGGATGCCGACGGCAAGATCATCAACGGCGTGTTGACCGACCTGCGTATCGATACGTCGAACCTGGCGCCGAAAGCCACCACGACCGTATCGTCGACGATCAACTTGAACTCTACGTCCGATGTGATCGACGTCGTGGCAAACCCGTTCGACCCGAGCAAGACGGCATCCTACAGCAAGCAGTTCACTACTCCGGTTTTCGACACCCAGGGCAACCAGCATTCGATGGACCAGTACATGGTCAAGACTGGTCCGAATACCTGGAGCACCTACACCCTGATTGATGGTCGAAATCCTGATGGCAGCGACCCGAAGACGACCCCTCCGGTGGCTTCCGTCATGGCGTTCGATACCAGCGGCAAGCTGGTTTCGGTTACCACTCCGGGTACTCCTCCAGTCGTCAGCCCTGATCTGAAGATCACCAACTGGGTTCCGGGCAAAGTGACCAATGGTGTCTGGGCAGCCAACGGCGCATCCGCCGACCCGGCGGGCCTGACTATCGCCATGGGCAGCACCTCCCAGTTCAATGCCGATACCGCGCGTTCCATTCCGGCACAAAACGGCTACGCCACTGGCGAGATCACCAACCTGACCATCGACGGCAGCGGCGTCATGCTGGCCAACTTCAGTAACTACCAGACCAAGCCGATCGGTCAGTTCGCATTGGCCAGTTTCACCAACGAGCAAGGTCTGCAGCCAGTGGGCGGCAGCAGTTGGAAAGAAACCTACAGTTCGGGTATTCCGGGCTACGATGCTCCGCAAACCGGGAGTTTGGGTGAAATCCACTCCAACTCCCTGGAGGAGTCGAACGTCAACGTGACCAACGAACTGGTCGACCTGATCAAGGCGCAGAGCAACTACCAGGCGAACGCCAAGACCATCTCGACCCAGAGCACCATCATGCAGACCATCATTCAGATGGCTTGATGCGGGTTGGTTGAAAGCCTGCACAAGGAGCCCCTCGCAAGAGGGGTTTTTTTTGGTGCGCCAGGCATGGCGCGTTGCGCGAAGCGCAACCAGCTTGGCTGTGGTGGCCACGCTGGTGACTTGGAGGTGAAAGTCCTCTACACACCCGGCAAGGGGAAGTGTTAGCCAGAGGCAAGGGTGTCGCGGGCGACTGCGAATCTGAAGGAAGCCCGAGGCAAAATGCTGGCCTGACGAACAGGAAGCGGATTAGGCGGTGCAGCGGGGCAAGGTAGCCAAAATTGCCAAAGCCCAATACTTGCACGGAACGCTGTGACGTATATCCGACAGGCATAAGCAGGAAGGTCGCGCGAATTACCCTGGGAGATCTGCACGTTTGCCACTGTGCTACCGAGCGTCGAGAGGCGACGGGATGAGCGTGCAGAAGTCAGCCGAAGCCGTAGTAATCGCCGAAACCGGGTCGATGAAGGGCCGAACAGGTTATGCCGCCAGTAGGCGTCAGAGTCTCGTCGAATGCTGAAACGCAGAATATTCTCCAAGAGGAAACTGTTACCCCAGGTCCCGGACGGTATCCGAGGATGACGGCTGACAGGGCGCAAGCATCGACGGCGTCTGTGACGTGGACGAACGCGGAGCCGGACACGCTGATGGCGCGGGTGCTTGCACCCGCCAATCTCAAGCGTGCGTATCAACGCGTAGTCAGCAACAAGGGCGCGCCGGGTGCCGATGGCATGACGGTCGACGAATTGGCGGGCTACGTGAAACAGTATTGGCCGATCCTCAAGGCTCGGTTGCTGGCCGACGAGTATCACCCGCAAGGTGTACGCGCCGTCGAAATCCCCAAACCCAAAGGCGGAACAAGACAGCTGGGAATCCCCTGCGTCGTGGATCGCCTGATCCAACAGGCCCCGCTGCAACAGCTCACGCCGATCTTCGATCCGTTGTTCTCGGACTACAGCTACGGTTTTCGTCCGGGCAGAAGCGCTCATCAAGCCATCGAAACAGCCCGTGCCCACGTGGCAGCGGGTCACCGCTGGTGCGTGGAACTGGATCTGGAGAAGTTCTTTGATCGGGTCAACCACGATGTATTGATGGCCTACATCGAGCGTCAAATCGAAGACAAACGTGTGCTCACGCTGATCCGTCGCTACCTCGAAGCGGGGACGATGTCAGGTGGTCTTGCCAGCCGACGGCAGGAAGGGACGCCGCAAGGCGGCCCGCTCTCGCCGTTGCTGTCGAACATCCTGCTCAACGAACTCGATCGCGAATTGGAACGACGGGGTCATCGCTTCGTGCGCTATGCCGATGATGCGAACATTTATGTGCGCAGTCGCCGTGCTGGCGAGCGAGTGATGGCCGGCGTGGAGCGGTTTCTGAACCAGCGCCTTAAATTGACGCTGAATCGGGACAAGAGCCGGGTAGCCGGATCCTGGAGGTGCGATTACCTGGGTTACGGGATGAGCTGGCATCAGCAGCCGAGACTGAGAGTAGCTGTGATGAGCCTGGGCCGCTTGCGCGACCGGCTTAGAGACCTGCTGCGCGGAGCGCAGGGCTGCAAGATGGCGAGCGTCATCGAGCGGATTAACCCTGTACTGCGCGGTTGGGCTGGCTACTTCAAGCGAACCGTACGTACGGTGGTGTGAGAGGACGGCGGATGTAAATCCGCCTCCTACTCGATGATCAAAAGATCGCAGCCTCGCTTCGCGAGACAGCTCCTACAGGGATCGAGGCTGCGATCTTTTTCATGGGCAAAAGAAAACCCCCGACAAGCCAGGGGCCTGTCGGGGGTTTGGTGTTACCGGTTCAGCTTATTGGCAAGCTTCGCAATCCGGCTCGTCGATGGCGCAAGCCTTCGGCACTGGAGCTGGACCTGCTGGAGCTGCCAGGACCGAATCATCACCGTGGTTGCCGCCGCTGGAAACAGCGTTCAGCTTACCGGTGTTGATGGTCGACTTCTCGGTGCTGGTCGCGGCCAGGGCACGGAGGTAGTAAGTGGTTTTCAGACCACGGTACCAGGCCATGCGGTAGGTCACGTCCAGCTTCTTGCCCGAAGCACCGGCGATGTACAGGTTCAGCGACTGAGCCTGGTCGATCCACTTCTGACGACGGCTGGCCGCGTCAACGATCCACTTGGTGTCCACTTCGAAGGCAGTCGCGTAGAGCTCCTTGAGTTCTTGCGGGATGCGCTCGATCTGCTGCACCGAACCGTCGTAGTACTTCAGGTCGTTGATCATGACCGAGTCCCACAGACCGCGAGCCTTCAGGTCGCGAACCAGGTACGGGTTGATCACGGTGAATTCGCCCGACAGGTTCGATTTCACGTAGAGGTTCTGGTAGGTCGGTTCGATCGACTGCGAAACGCCAGTGATGTTGGCGATGGTCGCGGTCGGTGCGATGGCCATGATGTTCGAGTTACGAATGCCTTTCTGTACACGGGCGCGAACCGGTGCCCAGTCCAGGGATTCCTTCAGGTCGACATCGATGTACTTCTGGCCACGGGCTTCGATCAGGATTTGTTGAGAATCCAGCGGCAGGATGCCCTTGGACCACAGCGAACCCTGGAACGTCTCGTAGGCGCCACGCTCGTCAGCCAGGTCGCAGGATGCCTGGATCGCGTAGTAGCTGACCGCTTCCATCGACTTGTCGGCGAACTCGACGGCAGCGTCGGAACCGTAAGGGATGTGCTGCAGGTACAAGGCGTCCTGGAAGCCCATGATGCCCAGGCCGACCGGACGGTGCTTGAAGTTCGAGTTCTTCGCTTGTGGCACCGAGTAGTAGTTGATGTCGATAACGTTATCGAGCATGCGCACGGCGGTGTTCACGGTGCGTTGCAGCTTGGCGGTATCCAGCTTGCCGTTGACGATGTGGTTCGGCAGGTTGATCGAGCCCAGGTTGCAAACGGCGATCTCGTCCTTGTTGGTGTTCAAGGTGATCTCGGTGCACAGGTTCGAGCTGTGGACCACGCCGACGTGCTGCTGCGGGCTGCGCAGGTTGCACGGGTCCTTGAAGGTCAGCCATGGGTGGCCGGTTTCGAACAGCATGGACAGCATCTTGCGCCACAGGTCCTTGGCCTGGATGGTCTTGAACAGCTTGACCTTGCCCGGGTACTCGGTCAGCGCTTCGTAGTACTCGTAGCGCTCTTCGAAAGCCTTGCCGGTCAGGTCGTGCAGGTCCGGTACTTCGGACGGCGAGAACAGGGTCCACTTGCCGTCATCGAAGACGCGCTTCATGAACAGGTCAGGGATCCAGTTGGCGGTGTTCATGTCGTGGGTACGACGGCGGTCATCACCGGTGTTCTTGCGCAGTTCGATGAACTCCTCGATGTCCATGTGCCAGGTTTCCAGGTAGGCACACACAGCGCCTTTGCGCTTGCCACCCTGGTTGACGGCAACGGCGGTGTCGTTCACCACTTTCAGGAACGGTACAACGCCCTGGGACTTGCCGTTGGTGCCCTTGATGTACGAACCCAGTGCACGCACCGGCGTCCAGTCGTTACCCAGGCCACCCGCGAATTTCGACAGCATGGCGTTGTCGTGGATCGCGTGGTAGATGCCCGACAGGTCATCCGGCACGGTGGTCAGGTAGCAGCTCGACAGCTGTGGACGCAGGGTACCGGCGTTGAACAGGGTCGGGGTCGAAGACATGTAGTCAAAGGACGACAACAGGTTGTAGAACTCGATCGCACGGTCTTCTTTCTGTTTCTCTTCGATCGCCAGGCCCATGGCCACGCGCATGAAGAAGATCTGCGGCAGTTCGAAACGCACGCCATCCTTGTGGATGAAGTAACGGTCGTACAGGGTTTGCAGGCCCAGGTAGGTGAACTGCTGGTCGCGCTCGTGGTTGATCGCCTTGCCGAGTTTTTCCAGGTCGAAGTCGGCCAGGACCGGGTTAAGCAATTCGAATTCGATACCCTTGGCGATGTAGGCAGGCAGGGCCTTGGCGTACAGGTCGACCATCTCGTGGTGGGTCGCGCTCTCGGCGACGCCGAGGAAGCCCAGGCCTTCGGCACGCAGGGTGTCCATCAGCAGGCGGGCGGTCACGAACGAGTAGTTCGGCTCACGCTCGACCAGGGTACGGGCGGTCATCACCAAGGCGGTGTTGACGTCGGTCAGGGCCACGCCGTCGTACAGGTTCTTCAGGGTTTCGCGCTGGATCAGGTCGCCGTCGACTTCTTCCAGGCCTTCGCACGCTTCGGTGACGATGGTGTTCAGGCGGCCCATGTCCAGCGGTGCCAGGCTGCCGTCGGCGCGGGTGATGCGGATCGACGGGTGAGCGTCGACCGCGGCTTCGACCGGAGCGTGGGCGGCGCGTTCTTTCGAGCGACCGTCACGGTAGATCACGTAGTCGCGGGCCACTTTCTGCTCGCCGGCACGCATCAGGGCCAGTTCGACCTGGTCCTGGATTTCTTCGATGTGGATGGTGCCGCCCGATGGCATGCGACGCTTGAAGGTGGCAGTGACCTGTTCGGTCAGGCGCGCCACGGTGTCGTGGATGCGCGACGAAGCGGCAGCGGTGCCGCCCTCAACTGCGAGAAACGCTTTGGTGATGGCGACGGTGATCTTGTCATCGGTGTAAGGAACGACAGTGCCGTTACGCTTGATCACGCGCAATTGACCAGGCGCGGTGGCGGACAGATCCGAATTCGAATCAGCGGCCTGCGGCAAGGTACCCTGCGGGTTCTCGCGAGTTGTGTCGGTTTGCATGGGGGTGTCTCCACATTCTCTATGTTTGTTTGGGCACCTTTACGGTGCCCACCGTTCTGTCCTGAAGCACTACAACCGACGTGGGTGTCGGGCATAACAACTTCGGGACAGTAGGAAAAAGGCTAATGAGGCCGTCCGTGCCGAAGTTCAGGTGCGAGCCTTTGCTCGATACCGCATTCCTTTCCAAGTGTCAGTAATGACTGCAACACCCGTACCGTTTTCACCATTTTGGGTCGAAATACAGTAGCCATCCGCACGCGCGGTTTGGTCTTCGAAAAATACGTTTGGTTCAACCGGAAAGACGCATGAAAAGCGCTTGAAATTGCTGTCCGGTTTGTGTTTGGTTTTTAGCTTAAAACCCTACATGTAGGGATTTTATAACGCGCTGGCTACAAGATAATGCGTTTTGGGGGGCGAATGCAACGTGCTGCCTGTGGATAAACTGTGCGTAAATTGTGTGTGAAAGAGGGAACCGGCGTGTAGGCCGCGACCTAGCTGGATTGAAGCTTTTTTCAGTGATTTTTAACGAACGAAAATGACTGATCAGGTTTTTAAGGGCGCGAACCCTATCACAAAAAACCTGGGTGTCCGAACGCATTTACCGGCTTGTGTTCTGCGTGGGCGACGTTTATACAATCGGTCAGCATGTATGCAATTTATCCACCCCTATCATTACAAAAAGACGGGCGGATCCTTCCTTATGAGCGTTCTGGCAAGTAGAGGTCACCGGTGGAGCAAGAAGCCTGGCAGGTATTGATTGTGGAGGACGATCAGCGTCTGGCCGAACTGACGCGCGATTACCTGCAAGCCAATGGCCTGAGTGTCTCGATTGAAGGCAATGGTGCCTTGGCGGCGGCCCGCATCATCAAGGAACAACCGGACCTGGTGATTCTCGACCTGATGCTGCCGGGCGAAGACGGCCTGAGCATATGCCGCAAGGTTCGCGACCGGTATGACGGCCCGATCCTGATGCTCACCGCGCGCACCGACGACACCGACCAGATCCTCGGCCTGGACCTGGGGGCCGACGACTACGTGTGCAAGCCGGTGCGCCCGCGTTTGCTGCTGGCGCGCATCCAGGCCTTGCTGCGCCGCAGTGAAGCGCCGGAGGTCGTCCCGGAAAAACAACGGCGCCTGCAGTTCGGCCCGCTGGTGGTGGATAACGCATTGCGCGAAGCCTGGCTGCACGACAACGGCATCGAACTGACCAGCGCCGAGTTCGATTTGCTTTGGCTGCTGGTGGCCAACGCGGGGCGCATCCTGTCCCGGGAAGAAATCTTCACCGCGTTGCGCGGCATCGGCTATGACGGCCAGGACCGCTCCATTGACGTGCGCATCTCGCGCATCCGCCCGAAGATCGGTGATGACCCGGACCATCCGCGGCTGATCAAGACCGTGCGCAGCAAAGGCTACCTGTTTGTCCCCGAGGCCTGCGTAGACCCGACCCTGTGAACTCGATCTTCCTGCGGATCTACGGCGGCATGTGTGCCGCGCTGATACTGGTGGCGGTACTCGGTGTGCTGGCTTTGCACCTGCTCAATGAGGTGCGCGGCGAGCAGTATCGCGAACGCCTGGCCCACGGCACGTTTTCGCTGATGGCCGACAACCTGCAGCCGATGAACCAGACCGAACGCCGCCGGGCCCTGTTGGTGTGGGAGCGGCTGCTGGGGATTCCGCTGGCGCTGAAAACCTTTGCCCAGACCGACCTCGACCTCACCCAGCGCACCCGGGTATTGCGCGGCCAGGCCCTGGTGGAGCAGACCGGCCCGCATGCGGCCAGGGTTTATCGGCTGGTCAGCGACCAGGAGCAGCTTGTTCTCACCGGTGAAGTCCAGCAGATCAGCGAACAACTCGCCCGGGCGACTATCTATCTGCTGGCAGACGAACTGGTGCGCTACCCGGTAGGCGAGCAACCGGTGCGTCTGGCGCAATTGAAACAGGACAAGGGGTTTGGCTTCGATTTGCGCCTGGTCACGGTCGAAGACGCCGACATGGACGAAGACCAGAGCCGCCGCGTGTCCGAGGGCGACACCGTGATGGCGCTGGGCAAGGAGGGTGATTCGATCCGGGTGTTCGCCGGCATGGTCGGCACGCCCTGGGTGCTGGAAATCGGCCCGTTGTACCAGATGAATCCTTATCCGCCGGAGTGGCTGGTGCTGATTGCCGCACTGGGGCTGAGCCTGATCGGTTTGATCGTCTACCTGCTGGTGCGGCAACTGGAGCGCCGCTTGCGCGGGCTGGAAGCGGCGGCCACGCGGATCGCCAAGGGCAGCCTGGAAACCCGTGTGCCGGCGCGGGGTGCAGACTCGGTAGGGCGACTGGCGTCGGCGTTCAACGGCATGGCCGAGCACCTGCAACAGCTGCTGGCCATTCAGCGAGAGCTGGTGCGTGCCGTGTCCCACGAATTGCGCACGCCGGTGGCCCGCCTGCGGTTTGGCCTGGAAATGATCGGCTCGGCCAAGACCCCGCAAGACCTGGAAAAATACTGCGAAGGCATGGACCACGATATCGAGGACCTCGACCGCCTGGTCGACGAGATGCTGACGTACGCGCGGCTGGAACAAGGCTCGCCAGCCCTGAATTTTCAGCGTATCGATCTGGATGCCTTGGTCAATCAGGTGATCGATGAGCTGGCGCCCTTGCGCGCCGAGGTCACGGTGCAGCGGGGGTTGTGCCTGTCAGCCGCCGACTGTGATGACGCCTGGGTCGAGGCCGAGCCGCGCTACCTGCACCGGGCGCTGCAGAATCTGGTGACCAATGCCATGCGCCACGCTCAATCGCGAGTCACCATCAGCTATCAGGTGGGGCAGCAACGTTGTCGGGTGGATGTCGAAGATGACGGGCCGGGTGTGCCGGAAATGGCCTGGGAGAAAATTTTCACGCCATTCCTGCGCCTCGACGACAGCCGCACCCGGGCCTCGGGCGGCCATGGCTTGGGATTGTCGATCGTGCGGCGGATCATCCATTGGCACGACGGTCGGGCGTTGATCGGCAAGAGCAAAAGCCTGGGCGGCGCATGTTTCAGCCTGAGCTGGCCGCGCAATCAGGAGAAACGCTGAGACCCCGCGCCCCAAATCCCCTGTAGGAGCTGGCTTGCCAGCGAAGAGGGCCTGACAAACAGCAAATATCTTCAGGCCTTGATACTGACCAGACTCAACAACTGCCCATCCTTGACCCCGAACTGCGCCTCCAGCTCGGTGCCGTTACGCCATTCACCGGACAGGTCCGTCAGCAACCGCAACCGCACCTCACCTGACTCGGTCCACTCCAGCACCTCGGCGTGTTCAAAGTAGAAACGTTGCCGCACGATCGGGTAGAGCGCCTTGAACAGGCTCTCCTTCACTGAAAACGTCAGGGTGACCAGCAACGCGAGCTGATCGCGATGACCGGCGGCCATGCGCTGCAGTTCCGCCGGGGTGAGGATTTCCCCGGCCAGGCGTTCGGCACGTTCGGCATTGAGCAGGTTTTCCATGTCCATCCCCAACCCGCGCCAATGGCTTTTCTTCGCCACGATCGCCGCGGCCCGACCAGTGCTGTGGGTGATCGAACCGGTAATGTGCGCAGGCCAGACAGGCGCCCGGTCATCACCGATGGCCGGACTGAAGTTCAGGCCTTCCAGTTGTTGCAGGGCTGCGCGGGCGCAGATCCGCCCGGCGAGAAATTCTGCCTGGCGTTTGGCGACCGAGCGCTGAATGCTCGCGGGCGCCTCGATGGCGCTGCGCTGGAAATCATCGCTGAGCAGTTGCGACGTATCGAAGTGGGTACTCAACAGCACCGCATCGGGCAGCACCAGCGGCAGCGGCCAATGGGCGTCGAGGGGCGTGCAGAAGACGGGCAGGGCGGGGACGGGATTCATGTCGGGCATTTTGCCGGGTTGCCTTGATGCTGGGTAGTCCTGGGGGATTTCCTGCTGGAAAATCATCAAAACAGCTGGGTGGATATGGTTCAGCTCAGGTTAAGCGCGCGTTCAGGGTGAGTTCAGGGCGGCGTGAGTAGTCTTGCTCCGTAGCCAAAACAACACGAACTCAAGCACGAACTTATGAGGAGCTTCACCCATGACTGGAATCAAAAAACTGCTGCTGGCATTCACCGTTTTCGGCGCGAGCACTGCCGCATTCGGTGCCAACGACAATTTTGCCAGCCTTACTTATGGGCAGACCAGCGACAAGATCAAAAAGTCCAGCGCCTTGAACGATAATCTCGACCGTCCGAACGCCGACGGCGTGATTGCCAAGGACCACACCTGGGGCTTGCGTGTGGGGCAGCAAAACAGCCAAGGCCGTTACTACGCCACGTACGATAACGTGTCGGGCTCGCACAATGGCATTAAACTGCGTCAGGAGAACCTGTTGGGCAGCTACGATCTGTTCCATCCCTTGGGTGCTGACACCAGGCTATTCGGCGGTGCCTCCGCCGGGTTGACCAAATTGACCCAGGAGTCATCAGGCTTCAGTCGCGACACCAACTTCGGTTACACCATTGGCGCACAGGCAGGCATTCTGCAACAGGTTTCGCAAAACACTTCAGTTGAACTGGGGTACCGTTACCTGCGCAGCAACGCCAGCACCGAAATGAGCGCACAAGGTGGTAGCAAGCAGGGATCGCTGAGTTTGAATAGCAGCGCACAGACCTACCTTTCAGCCAACTATGCTTTCTGAAAAGCGTGTGCAGCAGGCTGCGCCGGATCAATCCAGGAGATTGTTCCGGCGCAGCCTGTTAGTCATGGAGGTGCGTCGATCGTGCCTCCGGGGTATTTGATTTGCCTGGGAGAGCGACATGAAATTGCTGGTTGTCGAGGATGAAGCGCTGTTGCGTCATCACTTGCAAACCCGCCTGACGGACAGCGGCCATGTGGTCGAGTCCGTGGCCAACGCCGTCGATGCGCTGTATCAGACCGAGCAGTTCAACCACGACCTGGCGGTGATCGATCTCGGCTTGCCGGGCATGGGCGGGCTGGATCTGATCCGTCAGTTGCGCTCGCAAGGCAAGACCTTCCCGATCCTGATCCTCACTGCACGCGGTAACTGGCAGGACAAGGTTGAAGGCCTTGCTGCCGGTGCCGATGACTATGTGGTCAAGCCCTTCCAGTTTGAAGAACTGGAAGCTCGGCTGAATGCCTTGTTGCGCCGCTCCAGCGGATTTACCCAGTCAACGATCGTTGCCGGGCCGCTGCTGCTGGACCTTAATCGCAAGCAGGCGTCCCTTGAGGAGCAACCACTGGCATTGACCGCGTATGAGTACCGGATTCTCGAGTATCTGATGCGCCATCATCAGCAGGTGGTCCCCAAGGACCGTTTGATGGAGCAGCTTTACCCGGACGATGACGAGCGCGATCCGAACGTGATCGAAGTGCTGGTCGGCCGTCTGCGTCGAAAACTTGAAGGTCCGTCCGGTTTCAAGCCAATCGAAACGGTGCGTGGCCTGGGCTATCTGTTCACTGAGCGTTGCACTTGATCGGTTCTCTTCGCGTTCGCCTGATGCTCGCCGCCACGATCCTCGCAGTATTGTTCATGCTGGCGTTGCTGCCGGCGATGCAGGGAGCGTTCAGCCTGGCGCTGCAGGACGCCATCGAGCAGCGACTGGCGTCGGACGTCACCACGTTGATCTCTGCTGCACGGGTCGAGGACGACCGCTTGCTGATGCCAGAACAGTTGCCCGACGAGCGCTTCAACCTGGCCGATGGCAACTTGCTCGGTTACATCTATAACCGCGAAGGTCAGTTAGTCTGGCGCTCGAAAGACACCCTGGTAAAGAACATCAATTACAAGCCGCGTTACGACGGGCGCGGTAATGAATTTGCCAGGATTCGCCAGGACACTGGCCAGGAATTCTTCGTCTATGACGTCGAGGTCAAACTGCTCGGCGGCAAAAACGCGGCGTTCAGCTTCGTCGCGTTGCAACCGGCGCGTGAATACGATGCTACGCTCGGCGGCCTGCGGGAAAACCTTTACCTGGGTTTCGGCGCGGCATTACTGGTGCTTCTGGCATTGCTATGGGGCGGCTTGTCCTGGGGGTTGCAGGCATTGCGCCGGCTGAGCCAGGAGCTGGACGAGATCGAAAGCGGCACCCGTGAAAGCCTGAGCGAGCAACACCCACGTGAGCTGCTGCGCCTGACCGGCTCTTTAAACCGATTGCTGCACAGCGAGCGTGAACAGCGTAGCCGTTATCGCGATTCCCTCGACGATCTGGCCCATAGCCTGAAAACCCCATTGGCGGTATTGCAGGGGGTCAGCGAAGGCATGGCGCAACGCCCTGAGGAGAGGGATCAGGCCTGGGTGCTGCAGACCCAGATCGAGCGCATGAGCCAACAGATCGGTTACCAATTGCAACGCGCCAGCCTGCGCAAGAGCGGACTGGTGCGCCATCAGGTACGCCTGCAACCGGTGTTGCAGAGCCTTTGCGATACGCTGGACAAGGTCTATCGCGACAAACAGGTGCAGGTTACCTTCGATTTGCCGCCGCAGTGTCTGGTCCCTATCGAGCAGGGCGCCTTGCTGGAAATGCTTGGCAATCTGCTGGAGAACGCCTATCGACTGTGCCTGAGCGAAGTGCGCATCAGCATGCATACCCTCGATGGTATCGAGATATGCGTGGAAGACGATGGCCCAGGCGTCCCGCTCGATCAGCGCACGCGGATCCTGCAGCGCGGTGAACGCCTGGACCGTCAGCATCCAGGACAGGGTATTGGCCTGGCGGTGGTCAAGGACATCATCGAAAGCTATAGCGCAAAACTCACTCTGGGCGACTCACCCTTGGGCGGTGCCGCCTTCCGTATTCATTTTCCGCTGGCGTGATCTTGTAGGAGCCGGCTTGCTGGCGATGGCGATCGTACAGACGCTATCGCCAGCAAGCCGGCTCCTACAAATCCCTGGCCCGGTAAGCCCCCGGCGTCAGCCCGGTCCACTTCTTGAATGCCCGGTGAAACGCCGAGGGCTCGGAAAACCCCAATTGCTCGGCGATCTGTTGCAAGGGCAAGTCGTTGCGGCCCAGGTGATAAATGGCAATGTCGCGGCGTAGCTGGTCCTTGAGTTCCTGAAAACTGGTGTTTTCTTCACGCAGATGCCGACGTAGCGTTTGCGGGCTGATATGCAGGTGCTCAGCCACGGCCTCCAGGTCCGGCCAGGGGGAGCGGTCGCGACTGAGCAGGCGTCGCAACTGGCTGCTCAGGCTATGGCCGTCGTCCGGGCGCGATAACAGATCGGCAGGCGAGCGTTCAAGGAACTGCTTGAGCGTGCGTTCGTCCTGTAGCAGTGGCATGTTCAGGTAGCGGCCGTGGAACAGCAGGCTGCTCTGTTGTGCCGAAAACTCGAGCGGGCACGAGAACAGCAGCTCGTATTCGGCGCCATGTTCCGGTCGCGGGTAGCTGAACGTGGCGTGCTCCAGTCGAATACGCTGGCCGATCAACCAGCTGGCGAAGCGATGCCAGATCACCAATAGACATTCGCTGAGGAAATGTTCCGGGTCCCAGAGTTGCGAATCGTCCAGACTCAGTCGAATCATTTCGTCTTCACGGGTCAGCGTCAGGCGCGGGGCGTCCGGGAATAGGCTATAAAACAATAATCCGCGATGCAGTGCCTTATCCAGATTGCGGCAATGGATCACGGCATGACACATCATCGCGAAGCTGCCGGGCTTGCTGATGCCCCGGCCGAAACCCAGGTATTCGTCGTCCAGCGCGAGCCATAGTGCCTGTATCAGCCGGGTGAACTGTTCTGGAGGGATGCGCGCTCGAGGCTCGTCGAGCAGCTCGGGGCTGATCCCCACTTGCTGCAGCAGTATCGAATAATCGTAGCCACGCCGTTGCGCGCCACCGAGGGCGGCACGGGCGAAATGACTGGCAATGGTGCGTTCGCGCATAGAGGCAAGTCCGTCCATAGAACGACGGATGGTAGCCGCGCTGCATGGGCATGAACAAGGCGGATATCCGCCAGATTACAGGATGTGATTCGACGGCTGGGCGGAAATCCGCCACTGCGCAGTCGTCGTGTGTTGACCTGGACCAACCTGCAACCCTTGATGCCATAAGGCTTTCAGGCTTTTCCTACAAGGTGGCACGAGCCTTGCGATAGAACCCGTAGATGCCTGCCGTCGCGCAGCTCGAAAAAACAAATCCCTCCAGTGCAGGAGGGTTCGCAATTGAGTTGGGGTGGGCAACAGTCGGATGTTGTCGCCGCGCACTCTTGAGGAACTTTGCAATGACGACTCGTCAGCCACTGTACAAATCCCTGTATTTCCAGGTGATCGTTGCAATTGTCATCGGTATTTTGCTCGGTCACTTCTATCCACAGCTCGGTGTGGCCGTAAAACCGCTGGGTGACGGGTTCATCAAGCTGATCAAGATGATCATCGCGCCGATCATCTTCTGTACCGTCGTCAGCGGTATCGCTGGCATGCAGGACATGAAGTCGGTCGGCAAGACCGGCGGTTACGCATTGCTGTACTTCGAGATCGTTTCGACCATCGCGCTGCTGGTGGGCCTGGTGGTGGTCAACATCGTCCAGCCGGGTAACGGCATGCACATCGACGTGACCACCCTGGATGCCTCCAAGGTTGCCCATTATGTCGCTGCTGGCGCTGACCAAAGCGTCATCGGCTTCCTGCTCAATGTGATTCCGTCCACCATCGTCGGCGCGTTCGCCACGGGCGACATCCTGCAAGTGCTGATGTTCTCGGTGATCTTCGGTTTCGCCCTGCATCGCCTGGGTGCCTACGGCAAGCCGCTGCTGGACTTCATCGATCGTTTCGCCCACGTGATGTTCAACATCATCAACATGATCATGAAGCTCGCGCCGATCGGTGCCTTCGGTGCCATGGCCTTCACCATTGGTGCCTACGGTGTCGGCTCGCTGGTGCAACTGGGCCAGTTGATGGCCTGCTTCTACATCACTTGCCTGCTGTTCATCCTGATCGTGCTGGGTTCGATTGCCCGCCTGCACGGCTTCAGCGTGCTGAAGATGATCCGCTACATCCGTGAAGAACTGTTGATCGTGCTGGGTACTTCCTCTTCGGAGTCGGTGCTGCCGCGCATGCTGATCAAGATGGAGCGTCTGGGGGCGCAGAAGTCCGTGGTTGGCCTGGTGATCCCGACCGGCTACTCGTTCAACCTCGACGGTACGGCGATCTACCTGACCATGGCGGCTGTGTTCATTGCCCAGGCCACCGACACCCACATGGACATCACCCACCAGATCACCTTGCTGGTGGTGTTGCTGCTGTCTTCCAAGGGGGCTGCGGGCGTTACCGGTTCGGGCTTCATCGTACTGGCGGCGACCCTGTCCGCCGTCGGCCACCTGCCGGTTGCCGGCCTGGCGCTGATCCTGGGTATCGACCGCTTCATGTCCGAAGCCCGCGCACTGACCAACCTGGTCGGTAACGCCGTTGCCACCATCGTCGTGGCGAAGTGGGTCAAGGAGCTGGACACCGACGTGCTGCAATCCGAGCTGGCGTCTGGCGGTCGCGGCATTGCCGACGAGCCTAAAGACGATGTTCTGGGCCACGTCGAAGAGGTAGCCCCGACCAACGCCAGGTAAGTCTTGTTGAATGAAAAACCCGCTTCGGCGGGTTTTTTCATGCCCGGGATTTGAGCACAACGGTCATTGCATGTGGCGCATAAGGTGATTGCTGCAAAGCGCTTGGCTGCCTAGGCTGGGGCATCATCCAGGGAGAATTCTCATGCTCGGTCCACTGGCATCACTCAAGGTTCTGGATTTCTCGACACTGCTGCCGGGTCCGTTCGCTTCGCTATTGCTGGCGGACATGGGCGCCGAGGTGCTGCGCATCGAATCGCCGACCCGCATGGACCTGCTGCGCGTGCTGCCGCCCCACGACCGGGGCGTTTCGGCCAGCCATGCCTACCTCAATCGCAACAAACGCAGCCTGGCCCTGGATCTCAAGCAGCCCGAAGCGCTGGAAGTGATCACGCAATTGCTGCAGGACTACGACATCGTGCTGGAGCAGTTCCGCCCCGGCGTCATGGAGCGATTGGGGTTGGGCTATGAGGCCCTGAAAGCGATCAATCCCCGGCTGATCTATGTTTCGATCACCGGTTACGGCCAGACCGGCCCCTACAAGGACCGCGCCGGCCATGACATCAACTACCTTGCCCTGGCCGGGCTTGCGAGCTACAGCGGACGCGCCGACAGTGGCCCGCTGCCGCTGGGCATGCAGGTGGCAGACATCGCCGGTGGCTCGCTGCACGGGGTCATCGGCCTGCTGGCGGCCGTGATCGCACGCCAGCACAGCGGGCAGGGCCAGCATCTGGACGTGAGCATGACCGATTGCGCGTTCAGCCTGAACGCCATGGCGGGTGCCGGGTACCTGGCTTGTGGGATCGAACCGGGTCGGGAAGACCAGGTGCTCAATGGCGGCAGCTTCTATGACTACTACCGCTCCCGGGATGGGCGCTGGTTGTCGGTGGGCAGCCTGGAACCGGGGTTCATGAAACAGTTGTGTGTGGCGCTGGGGCTGGAGGAGTGGGCGAGCCTGGGGTTATCTGCACAGCCTGCACAGCAACGCCAGCTCAAGGAGGCGTTGAAGACTGAGTTCGAAAAGCATGACTTTGCCGAGTTGTGCGCGCTGTTCGCCGAGCTCGATGCGTGTGTCGAGCCGGTCTTGAGCCTGGGTGAGGCGGTGCGGCATCCGCAGTTGCAGGCGCGGGAACTGGTGGCTGAAGTGCCGCGGGGGGATGGTTCGAGTCAGGCGCAGATGGCTTGTCCATTGAAGTTTTCAAGCGGGTTGCCGCAGCCCAGGCATATTGGCGCGGCGCTGGGGCAGCATACCGATCAGGTGTTGGGGGAGTTGGGGTTTGGTGTAGAGCGGATTGAGGAACTTCGGCGTGCCAAGGTAATTCTCTAGCGCCTGTCAGGCCGCCATCGCCAGCAGGCTGGCTCCCACAATGGATCTTCCCCTGTGGGAGCCAGCCTGCTGGCGAAGAGGTCGACCCAGACACCACAAATCTCACTACTCGATGCGCATTTCCCCACTGAACACCAAGGTGTTGCGACACCGCCGACACAAATACCGCCGCCCCTGCCGCACCAAACCATGACGCTGCGCCGAGAACGGGAAATCGCTGTCGGCGCACGGGCACTTGTAGATGTAGCGGGTCACGCTGCGGCGTTTGACGTCGTAGGTGTGGCAACGGTTGGGGGGCAATTCGTACACGCCGCGCATGATCAGTTGCCACTCTTCGCCATGGGGCTGGATGCGGTCACCGAACAGTTGATGGGCGATCAGGTGCGCGACCTCGTGAGCGACGGTCTGCTTGAGAAAATCTTCGGTGTTTTCCCGGTACAGCTGCGGATTGAAACGCAGCAGGTTCTCGTGCAGGTGCGCGACACCGGCTTTTTGCCCGCGCAGCTTGAAGCTCACCACAGGACGTTTGAAAGGTCGTTTGAAAAAGGATTCGGCTTGTTGAAAACAGTCTTCGACGCGGGTATTGAGTTGCTCGGGCATGCTTGATGGATCTCCAGAGCAGTCCAGTATGCCGCAAGCCCGGGGCCTTGCGAATCTGCGAAGCGCCGAATGGTCTTCGGCGCTCTTGTGGCGCGGGCATTAAAAGGCCGCCTTGCGGCGGCCTGTGTCGGCAGATCTGATTTTTTTGTGGTGAGTGTTAATTGGTATAGACCGGCCCCACGCCGAGTCCCCAGACAATCACGGTGAACGCCATGATGGCGACCAGCACCACCAGGCCTACGGCGAGCACCGAACTTGAAAACAGAAAGCCCTCGTCAGATGGAATGTTCATGAAGGTTGGCAGCCCCACATACAGCAGGTAGACCGTGTAGCAGATGGCCGCAGTGCCAACGACCATCCCCAGCCACAGGTGGGGGTACAGGGCCGCCAGGCCGCCGACGAACAGCGGTGTAGCGGTATAGGTTGCGAACGCGATGCAGCGTGCCAGGCTCGGATTGGCGTCATAGGTGCGAGCCATCCAGTGGATGAACGCACCCATTACCGCTACGCCGCCAAGCATCGCCAGGTACGACATGACTGTCATCCATAGTGCGCTTTCCACGGTCAGCATCACCGGGGGGCGATTGCCGATGACCCAGCCCACCTGCGTAGTCCCGATAAAGGCCGATACCGCCGGTATCGCCGCCAGGATCAGCGTATGGGTCAGGTACATGTGGCTGATACTTTCTTCCTGATCGCCACGAATCTCTTTCCATTCTTGGTCAGGGTGGGTGAAGAGCCCCACTACGTGATGGATCATGCCAGTCACTCCTCTTGTTTTTACCGTCGCCCCCCAGTGGAGCGCCCTACGGGCCAATGTGGCCAAGTAAGTAATAGGTCTGTATGTGATTGCGACCTTATGACGCAGTATAGGAAGGTCTTAACCCCACAGGGGGTAGGGCTTAGAGCAAATTGCGCTGTAAAGCCCCCGGGTAATCGCTGTTGCATCTGTAGGGCACGCGATCCGTCGGGGTACTTCGTTCCTGATGGGTTTTTGCGTAAAATGCGCGCCTTTCGTCACACCTCACGGATTTCGCGTCATGGGCACTCTTACGGTCAACCAGAACAAACTGCAAAAGCGCCTTCGCCGACAGGCCGGTGAGGCGGTCGCCGATTTCAACATGATTGAAGACGGTGACAAGGTCATGGTCTGCCTGTCCGGCGGCAAGGACAGCTACACCATGCTTGATGTGCTGATGCACTTGCAGAAGGTCGCGCCGATCAAGTTCGAGATCGTGGCCGTGAACATGGACCAGAAACAGCCGGGTTTCCCCGAGCATGTGCTGCCGGCCTACCTCAAGGAACTGGGGATCGAGTACCACATCGTCGAGAAAGACACCTACTCGGTGGTCAAGGAGCTGATCCCGGAAGGCAAGACCACCTGCTCCCTGTGCTCGCGCCTGCGTCGCGGTACGCTCTACACCTTTGCCGACGAAATTGGCGCGACCAAGATGGCTCTCGGCCATCACCGCGACGACATCGTCGAGACGTTCTTCCTGAACATGTTCTTCAACGGTTCGCTCAAGGCCATGCCGCCGAAATTGCGCGCCGATGACGGGCGCAACGTGGTGATCCGCCCGTTGGCCTACTGCAACGAGAAGGACATTCAGGCCTACTCGGACCTCAAGCAGTTCCCGATCATCCCGTGCAACCTCTGTGGCTCCCAGGAAAACCTGCAGCGCCAGGTGGTCAAGGAAATGCTGCAGGATTGGGAGCGCAAGACCCCCGGCCGTACCGAAAGCATTTTCCGCAGCCTGCAGAACGTGATCCCGTCGCAACTGGCGGACCGCAACCTGTTCGACTTCACCAGCCTCAAGATCGACGAAAGCGCCGCTTCGCGTTTCGTCAATGTGGTCAACCTCTAAACCCGATTACTGTGGGAGCCAGCCTGCTGGCGATGGCGGAGTGTCAGGCGCTTCATTGTTGTCTGACACCGCTTCATCGCCAGCAGGCTGGCTCCCACAGGTTTTGTCACCAGTTGGCAGTTCATTTTTCAATCCTCAGGAGAGGGCATGCGCGATTACAAGTGGCTGAACGAATACTGTCTGAACCGCTTCGGTTCGGCCGCTGAACTGGAAGCCCATCTGCCCCTGCCCAAGACCCCGGCGCAATTGCGCAAGATCAGCGATGACCGCTACCTCTCGACCATGGCATTGCGGGTCTTCCGCGCCGGGCTCAAGCACAGCCTGGTGGACGCCAAGTGGCCAGCCTTCGAAGAAGTGTTTTTCAAATTCGACCCGGAAAAAGTCGTGCTGATGAGCGCTGAACACCTGGAACGGCTGATGCAGGACACGCGGATCATCCGCCATCTGGGCAAGCTCAAGAGCGTGCCGCGCAATGCGCAGTTCATTCTGGACGTGGCCCATGAAAAGGGCAGCTTCGGCGCGCTGATTGCCGATTGGCCAGTGACCGATATCGTCGGGCTCTGGACCTTCCTGAAAAAACGCGGCCATCAGTTGGGCGGCCTGTCAGCTCCGCGCTTCTTGCGCATGGTCGGCAAGGACACCTTTGTGCCGAGCTATGACGTGGTGGCGGCGTTGAACGCGCAGAAGATCGTCGACAAGGTGCCGACCAGCTTGCGCGACCTGGCGTTGGTGCAGGAAGTGTTCAACCAGTGGCATGAGGAAAGTGGCGGGCGGCCGATGAGCCAGATCTCGATGATGCTGGCTTACACCGTCAATCATTGAGACCGCGTGGCTCCAATCGCCAGCAGGCTGGCTCCCACATTGGATCTGTGCAGGACACAAGTCCCCTGTGGGAGCCAGCCTGCTGGCGATTGCATTCTGTCAGGCGACGGAGATCTCGCCCTCGCCAGCCAACTTGCGGTTCAACTGATACCGCCACCGCACATACAACAATGCCGAACAGAACACCGCCAGGCTTGCGGCCATCTCCAGCACACCGAAGACCTGCCGGTTCGGGTCATAGGCGGCCAATGCACCCTTGATGAAATACAGGTTCACCACAAAGCACATCCATGAATGCCCCCGGGCATTGCCGACAATCATCCCCGGCGCGAGCAGCAACAACGGCACCAGCTCGATCAGCAGAATCACCCACGGCCGCGCACCGTGCAGGTCGGCGACCATCAGGTAGTAAACGCAGAGCAATCCCACCAGGCCAAGGAAACACAGCAGGCTGATGACGCGCATGGCCCGAACCCGTGGTTCAAGCCATTCGATAGCGGGCAGGACCTTCGGCTTCTTGGCCACCCTCAACCCTCCAGTTTCTGAGCAGTCTTGGCCAAGCGCATACCGAGTGCGCGACACAACGCCACTTCGTGGGTATCCAGGCCGCTTTTGCCATCGGCACCGGCGTGATGGCTGGCGCCGTACGGCGTGCCGCCGCCCTGGGTTTCCAGGAGTGCCGACTCGCTGTAGGGCAGGCCGGTGATCAGCATGCCGTGGTGCAACAACGGCAGCATCATCGACAGCAGGGTGGTTTCCTGCCCGCCATGCAGGCTTGCGGTGGAGGTGAACACACCGGCAGGCTTGCCGACCAGGGCGCCGGTCAGCCACAGGTTGCTGGTGCCGTCGAGGAAGTACTTGAGCGGCGCCGCCATGTTGCCGAAGCGGGTCGGACTGCCCAGCGCCAGGCCTGCGCAGTTCTTCAGGTCATCGAGGCTGGCGTAGAGCGCGCCTTCGTCCGGGATATCCGGGGACACGGCTTCGCATTCGGTGGAAATCGCCGGTACCGTGCGCAGTCGGGCTTCAAGGCCGGCCTGTTCGACGCCACGGGCAATCTGCCGGGCCATTTCATTGGTCGAACCGCTGCGGCTGTAATACAGCACCAGAATGTACGGCGCACTCACGGCAACAGCTCCAGGACCTGCTCTGGCGGACGGCCGATGATGGCCTTGTCGCCGACTTCGAGGATCGGTCGCTCCATCAGTTTCGGGTGGGCGGCGATGGCGGCGATCAACTGCGCCTCGCTCAGGCTGCCGTCGGCCAGGTTCAGGGTCTTGTATTCGTCTTCGCCGGTGCGCAGCAGTTGCCGCGCACTGATCCCGAGTTTGCCCAGCAGGCTCTGGATTTGCGCGGCGTCCAGCGGCGTTTCCAGGTAGCGGACCACCGTCGGGGTTAGGCCGCGGGCTTCCAGCAGTTCGAGCGCACCGCGGGATTTCGAGCAGCGCGGGTTGTGATAAAGCGTCAGATCGGTCATGAGCGGGTCGCATCTTGCGTAAGGTGGCGGCTATTCTAACTGGGCAGCGCCTAATCCTGAACCTTGGCAGGCGACGGGTCGCAGGCGCTTTCAATTTTTGACAAGGAACACGACATGACAAGGCGACTGGCAGCGGCATTGACGATTATCGGGGCGTTGATGCTGGGGGGCTGCGGTAACGACTACGGGATCGATCAGAACGGACAGAAGGTCGCCGCCGAGCGTCTGGACGGCAAATGGCTGGTGATCAATTACTGGGCGGAATGGTGCGGCCCATGCCGTACCGAGATTCCGGAGCTGAACACCCTGGCCGAGCAGCTCAAGGACAGGAAGATCGGCGTGTTCGGGGTCAACTTCGACAACGTGCAGGGCGAAGAGCTGAAAAGTGCCAGCGAGAAACTCGGGATCAAGTTCACCGTGCTGGCGCAGGACCCTTCCGAGTTGTTCGAACTGCCGCGCAGCGAGGCGTTGCCGGTGACCTACATCATCGATAACAAGGGCAAGGTGCGGGAGCAGTTGATGGGCGAGCAGACGGCGGCGGGGGTGGTGGCCAAGCTCGAAGCATTACAGGCGAAAAATTAGGCGGGTGGCAACGACAAACCGTGTAGGAGCTGGCTTGCCAGCGAAGAGGTCCGACAGTCCAGCGAAATGGTCAAAGACGCCTTCGCCGGCAAGCCGGCTCCTACAGGTTCAGAGGGATCAACCCTCTTCCAGCCACCAGCGCAGCGGCTTGCCTTCGGCAGGCCAGAAACGCATCTGGTCGATCGACGAGACGTCCCAGCGCTGCACACCTTCCAGTGCCTGGAGGAAGCGTTTTTCCTGCTCCATCAGGGCCGGCGCACAGAGTTTGCGGGTGCTGCCGATCTTGCCGAAGCTCAGCTTGTGGCCTTCCAGGGTGTACGGCGCGAACCAGTGGTTGCAGCCGCCGTTACCGTAGGCGCGACCGTCTTCACCCAGGGTGATGGTCAGGTGGCTGTAATCCATCAACGGACGCTCGCCGATCCACTCCAGGATGTAACTGCGGTTTTGTTCAAGTTGCACTGGTTCGGCGGCGCAGCCCACCAGGCTGGCACCGACCATCGCGGTCAGGGCGAGGCGTTTCATCACGCAGGCTCCTGGCATTTGGGGCACAGGTGCTTTTCGCCAACGGTGGTCCATCCCAACTCGGCAATCCGCGCGGTGGCGGCAGGCTTTTCAGCCTTGTTGCCAAGCTTGGCGTCCACGGCGAACTCGAAACTCAGTTCTTTGGCGCAGCTGTCGCAATTCGCCTGCCAGGTATGGATCGCCAGTTCGCCGAACACCGGGCCACTGGCCACCGCGACCCATTGGCCAGGAGGGTTGATCAGGTGGCGAACCGTTTCGACGGTCAGGCGCATGGACAAGTCCTTGGCGCCCTTGAGGGTCACGACCAGCACGTCATTATTACGAATCGAGCCGCCGTTGCCGGTGACCTGATAACGCCCCGGCACCAGGGCGCGGCATTCGGTGAGGGTGTGTTGCGGGTTCATCAGGGTGTAGCGGAAATCGTGTTCGACCATGGGTCCTCCAAATATGCGCGATATGCTAGCACGGGCTTACGCGAAGCATGCCGCAGGCATATGACCTTCGATCAGGTTCAATCACCCTCGACCTGATTCTCTGGCGACCCGGCCGCCCACGCCGCGATGTTCTGCAAGGTGGTCGCGGCAATCGCGCCCAGGGCTTCACGGGTCAGGAAGGCCTGGTGGGCCGTGACGATCACGTTGGGGAAGGTCAGTAACCGCGCCAGTACATCGTCCTGCAACGGCAGGTCGGAACGGTCCTCGAAGAACAACTGGGCCTCTTCTTCATACACATCCAGTCCCAAATAACCCAGTTGGCCGCTCTTCAAGGCATCGATCAGCGCCGGGGTGTCCACCAGGCCGCCGCGGCCGGTGTTGATCAACATGGCGCCTGGCTGCATGTGCGCCAGGGTCTGGCGGTTGATCAAATGCTTGCTCTGGGCATTGAGCGGACAGTGCAGGCTGATGATCTGCGACTCGGCCAGCAACTGCGGCAAGTCCAGGTAGCGGGCGCCAAGGGCTTCGACCTGGGGATTGGGGAAGGGGTCGTAGGCCAGCAACTGGCAGCCGAACCCGTTCATGATTTTCGCGAAAGTCGCGCCGATCTGCCCGGTGCCGACCACGCCGACGGTCTTGCCCACCAGGTCGAACCCCGTCAGCCCGTGCAGGCTGAAATCGCCTTCGCGGGTGCGGTTGTAGGCGCGGTGCAGGCGGCGGTTGAGTGCCAGGATCAGGGCGACGGCATGCTCGGCCACGGCGTGGGGCGAATAGGCCGGGACGCGCACGATCGCCAGCCCCAGGCGCTTCGCCGCCGCGAGGTCGACATGGTTGTAGCCGGCCGAGCGCAGGGCGATCAGGCGTGTGCCGCCTGCGGCCAGGCGTTCGAGCACCGGGGCGCCGAGGTCATCATTGATGAAGGCGCAGACCACCTCGTGATGCTCTGCCAGCGCCACGGTGTCGAGGCTCAGGCGTGCCGGCTGAAAGTGCAGCTCGATACCGGGCGGCAGGTGGGCGGCGAGAAAGCTGTCGCGGTCGTAGGTCTGGCTGCTGAAAAGTATCGTGCGCATGTGGTCCTCCTGGAATGTGCATCAGGCGTTGATGCGCGCCTGGGCCGCCAGGCGATTGATCGCCCGGTCGAGGTCTTCAAGTGCGCCAAAGGCCTTCGGGTCTTTCTGCTTGAGCAGGGTTTCACTGCGTTGGCAGGCGGCGCGCAGTTGCGGTACGCCGCAATAACGGGTCGCGCCGTGCAGGCGATGAACCCGCTCGATCAGGGCGTTGTGGTCGTTGCTTTGCTGGGCCTGGCGGATGGCTTCACGGTCGGCTTCCAGCGACGCCAGCAGCATTGCCAGCATGTCGGCGGCCAGATCGGCCTTGCCGGCAGCGAGGCGCAACCCTTCTTCGTGATCGAGCACCTGCAACTCGTAGGTGCTGCCGTGGCTGTCGCCTGCGCGGTCCGGTGTGTGGTTGCGCAGTGCCAGCCCGCTCCATTTGAGGACCACCTGCGCCAGTTGCCGCTCGCTGATCGGCTTGGTCAGGTAATCGTCCATGCCGCTTTGCAGCAAGGCGCGTTTTTCGTTGGCCATGGCATGTGCGGTGAGGGCTACGATCGGCAGCGGCGTGCAATGCCGCTCGCTTTCCCATTGGCGGATCGCCTCGGTACTTTGGCGCCCATCCATGCCGGGCATTTGCACGTCCATCAGCACCAGGTCGAACGTCTCGTTCTGCACCGCCTTGATCGCCGCATAACCACTTTCCACGGCGAGCACCTTGGCGCCCATGTCTTCGAGCAGGGTTTGCACCAGCAGCAGATTGGCCGGGTTGTCGTCGACGCACAGCACCTTCGGCGCGCGGCTGGACACCGGCTCGCTGGCTTCGCTGCGCAACTGCCGCGGGTTGACCAGGTCGGACAGTGCGCGCCGCAGTTTGCGGGTGCAAGCCGGTTTGGCCTGGAGCTGGCTGTGGGGGTTCGGCACCGACAGGTGGAACAGCGTCTGTTCGGTGGTGGGACACAACACCAGCACTTTGCAGCCCAGGTGCTCGAGGTCCCAGATGTGCTGGTTGAGGCGTTCCGGTGGCATGTCGTTGCTGGTGATCCCGAGCACCGCGAGTTCGATCGCCTGATCGGTCTGATGCGCGCCGGTGACGCCGTTCGCCAGGCTTTCCAGGGTAGTGAACGGGGTGACGTCCAGGCCGCAGTCTTCCAGTTGATGCTGCAACGCCTGGCGCGCCAGCTCATGGTTTTCCAGCACGGCAATCCGCCGACCGAGCAGCGGCGCGCTCGGCAGGTCTTCGGCATCGTCGCGGGCCTTGGGCAGGTTCAGGCTGATCCAGAACTCCGATCCCTCGCCCGGGGTGCTATCGACACCAATCTCGCCCCCCATTTGTTCGATCAGGCGCTTGGAGATCACCAGCCCCAGGCCGGTGCCGCCGGGTTGCCGCGACAGCGAGTTATCGGCCTGGCTGAAGGCCTGGAACAACGCGCGCACATCCTGGCTCGACAGGCCGATGCCGGTGTCCTGGATGCTGATGCGCAGTTGCACGCTGTCTTCGTGTTCTTCCTCGAGCATGGCCCGGGCGACGATGGTGCCCTCGCGGGTGAACTTGATCGCGTTGCTGACCAGGTTGGTCAGGATCTGCTTGAGCCGCAACGGATCGCCCACCAGCGACAGGGGCGTGTCGCGATACACCAGGCTGATCAGCTCCAGCTGTTTGGCGTGGGCTGCGGGGGCGAGAATGGTCAATGTGTCCTGCAGCAGGTCACGCAGATTGAACGGAATATGGTCGAGCACCAGCTTGCCGGCCTCGATCTTCGAAAAGTCGAGGATCTCGTTGATGATGCCCAGCAGGCTGTCGGCAGATTTTTCGATGGTGCCCAGGTAATCGAGCTGGCGCGGGGTCAGCTCGCTTTTTTGCAACAGGTGGGTGAAGCCGAGGATGCCGTTGAGCGGCGTGCGAATTTCATGGCTCATGTTGGCCAGGAACTCGGACTTGATCCGGCTCGCCTCCAGGGCTTCCATGCGCGCCAGGTCGAGTTCGATGTTCTGGATCTCGATGGTCTCGAGGTTCTGGCGCACGTCCTCGGTGGCCTGGTCGATGCTGTGTTGCAGTTCTTCCTGGGCATTCTGCAGGGTGCCGGCCATGCGATTGATGCCGGAGGCCAATTCATCCAGCTCCTGGCTGCCCAGGGGCGGCAGGCGGGTTTCCAGGTGACCGTCCTTGAGTTGGGCCACGGCCTGTTTGATCTGGGTCAGCGGCCGATTGATCGTGCGGCCCATGCGCAAGGCCAGTAGCGCCGCGCCCCCGAGGCCGGCGCCGATCATCAGCAGGCTGGCGAACAGGCTGCGGTAGCCACGCAACAGCATGCCATTGTGGGACAGCTCGAGTTCGACCCAGCCCAGCAGGCGGTCGGCTTCATCGGGAATCACGTCGCCGGCCAGGTTGCGGTGTTTGCCGAACACCGGCAGCAGGTAACGCGTGGCTTCGCTGCCACTGCGGCGCAGCATTTGCGAACCTTCGCCCATGGGCGCTTGGGTCAGCATGATCGGCCCGGCGTGGGCCAGCGGCGTGCGGTCCGGGGCCAGGAAGGTCACGGCGCGCACGTCCGGCTGTTCCAGGGACTGGGTGGCGATACGTTCCAGCAGTTCGTTGTTGTTGTGGCCCATGGCGGGCGCCACCAGCGGCGCCAGTTGCTCGGCGATCATTTCGCCGCGCTGCAGGAGTTGGGTCTGCAGGTCCGATTGCTGCATCCAGGTGAAATAGCCGCCCAGGACCAATGCCATCAGGCTGGTCGGCAGCAGCGTCAGCAACAGCACGCGGCCTTTGATTCCCAGTTTCGTCAGCACGCCTCTCTCCTGCAACCGGCTATTTATAGGGCAGCGCATGCGTCCGGCACGCGCCACTTGCGCAGTGTAGCGATTTGCACGCGGGCGATCCTCGGTAATTGATGTCGTCACTCGTCGGTTGTTCGTGGGCTTTTGCGTCTTGCGCAAGCCCTCGGGTTGCCCCGGGCGAGGCAATCTTGAATAATTAACAACTGAGAATTATTTGCAGATAATAATGACGACCATCAGCGCTGGCCATCCCCGTATCCTCGCCATCGAAGACGATCTCGTACTCGGTGCCTATGTCCATGAACATCTGGGCCGTAGCGGCTTTCAGGTAACCTGGTGCCAGAATGGCCAGGAAGGCCTGGACATGGCCCGCGAGCAAGCCTTCGATGTGGTGTTGATGGACATCCTGTTGCCGGGGCTGGACGGGCTGGCGGCGCTGACGCAACTGCGCCGCAGCCATTCCACCCCGGTGTTGCTGATGTCGGCACTCGGCGCCGAGGCCGATCGCATCAGCGGCTTTCAACTGGGGGCCGATGATTACCTGCCCAAACCCTTCAGCATGGCCGAGTTGCGCGTACGTATCGAAGCCATCCTGCGCCGGGTAGCGCTCGATCGCCGGCCGACGCCGGTGGCGCTGGTGGCCGAGGTGGACAGCCTGCGTTTCGACGACGAGCGCTGCGACGTATTTTATCGGCAGCAGCCTGCCGGCCTGACCCGCAGTGAATATCGCCTGCTGGAAACCCTGAGCCGCAGCGTCGATGAAGTGTTGAGCAAGGCCTTCCTTTATCAGCAGGTCCTGCAACGAGGTTATGCCGCCCACGATCGCAGCCTGGACATGCACATCAGCCAGATTCGCCGCAAACTCAAGGCCATCGGCTATACCGAGCGCGAGGTGCGCACGGTCTGGGGCAAGGGCTACATCCTGAGTGCCGGCGATGAAATGTAACTTGCCGGGCCGGCATTCGCTGTTCTGGAAACTGGCCTGCCTGTTGGTGGCGTTCTGCCTGCTGATGATCTGGTTGAGCTGGTCCTGGGGCCGCTACATGGAGCAGCGCAACCAGTTCCTCTCGGACGAGGCCCGAGGCACCTTGACGCGTTATGCCGCCGAGGCGGAACAGGCGTGGCAACAGCGCCGGACCGAGGGGGTCGATGACTGGCTGCAGACCATGCATCGCCAGGAAAAGAGTTGGGTCGGTGTCATTGGCGGTGACCTGCAGTCCTTGAGCAGCTTTGCGCTGACGGACGATGAAATTGAACACCTGACGTTTCTGCGCGGCCTGGATTGGCCTATCCACAAGAAAGGCCGGCCGTGGATGAGGGTGCCGTTTCCCGGCGACCCTTCCGTCGGCAGCCTGGTGATCGAACTGCCCCAACGCTTTGTGCCGGGACGCTATCGGGTGTTCTGGCGGGTGATCACCAACGGCGTCATTCCCGGGTTGTTCACCTTGCTGTTGTGCGTCGGCCTGTACCGCTTGCTGGTGGTGCCGCTCAATCACCTGCGCGAACAAGCCAACGCCTGGCGTGCCGATCAGCTCAACGTGCGACTGTCGCGCCGCACCACCAATCGCGCCGACGAACTGGGAGAACTGGGCAGGGCGTTCGATCACATGTCCGAACGTCTGCAAAGCACCGTGGCGCTGCAGCAACAACTATTACGCGACCTGTCCCATGAATTGCGCACGCCGTTGAGCCGCCTGCGGGTGGCCAGTGAAAGCGAGCAGGGCCTGGAGCAGTTGCGCGAGCGCATCGGCCGCGAGGTCGACGGCATGCAACGGCTGGTGGAAGACACGCTGCAATTGGCCTGGCTCGACACGGAACGCACGCGATTGCCCGACGAAGCGATTCAGGTCCAGGCCTTGTGGGAAATGCTCACAGAAAACGCCTGCTACGAAAGTTGCTGGCCGGATGGGCAATTGCAATGTTCGGTGGACGCCTCCTGCTGGGTGCGCGGCCACCTCAATACCCTGGCCCAGGCCCTGGAGAACATGCTGCGTAATGCGATTCGACATTCGCCCAAGGGTGGCATTGTCCATCTGGGCGGGCAACGCGATGGTGATTTCTGGCACCTATGGCTGGAGGATCAGGGCGGCGGCGTGGCGGAAAACGATCTTGAGCGAATCTTCTTGCCCTTCACCCGCCTCGACGGCTCGCGGCCGGGGGACGGTGGATTTGGCCTGGGCTTGAGTATTGCCCAGAATGCAGTGCGGCGTCAGGGCGGAAAGCTCTGGGCGCAGAACACCGGGAGCGGGTTGCGGATGAATATGCGGTTGGTTGCTCACCAAGCATTATGACAAGCCTTTATTCCAAGTTCCAAGTTCCAAGTGAACTCAGTAACGATAATTTCCTTGTGCAAATGTGAACTTTTGATTTGAGAGTTTGTAATTTCAATTAGTCCAGGCAGTATTCTATCCGCTCAACAAATCGTTGACTTCTGCAATATCAGCCTCACTTAGCGCACCAGTCGATGCTTTAAGCTGTAACTGAGCCAGCAACGTGTCATAACGTGCGCGCGACAGCTCTTGAAAGATGTCACTTAATTTCCCTCGAGCTTCCAATACATCGATACCGACTCGCAAACCGATTTTATAACCAATTTGATTGGAGGTCAGTACCGAAAGTGCGGATGACTTCGCCGCCTCAAGTGCTTTAATTTGTTCAATTCCGTCCACTACCCCCAACCAAGCCTGTCTTGCTGCTAATGCCGCGGAGCGGCGTGCATTCTCATACTCGAACTCGGTTTGCTCTTGTATGGCCAAAGCTTGTCGAGTAGCAGATCCAAGTCGTCCCCCGCTATAAAGTGGAATGTTGAAGCGTAACCCAATACTTGAGGAGTCAGTGCGTTTGGTATTTAAATTAGGATTTTGTTGCATGGTTTGACTGATAACTAAATCCACAGTCGGAAGGTGTTCTGCTTTTCTGATACGTACGTCATTGCCGGCGATATCTAGAAGAATCTTCTGAGATTGCACTTCAAGGTTGCCCTGCTGAGCCGCAGCTGCCCATATGTCAAACTCAGATGGTTGCGGAGGTAAAAGAGTTATGTTGTCACGCAAACCGTTCAGCGGTCCGGGATTGTCTCCGGTGATTTGACTCAAGGTAAATTTAGCTAAATCAAGATCGCTTCTAGCCTTGACCAATTGCGCCGTGCTGCGATCAAAGCTGGCCTGGGCCTCATGCATATCGATTACGCTGACGTTACCTAATTCGAAACTTTTTTTTGCTTTCGCCAATTGTTCCACCTCGGCGGTGCGTAGATCTTGAACGGCCACAAGCACGTCAGTTGCATTCAAGGTATTGAAATAGGCTTTAGCAACGCGCAGCAGTAAATCCTGTTCCGCGCGCTGGAATTGAATCTGCGCTTGCGAACGTTGAAGCTCTCCTTGCTGAAATTGGACCCAGTTTTGCCAACGAAAAACAGGTTGTATCAACTGCACGCCATAACTACGATTATATTTTTTATGTTGAACTTTACCATTTGGAGCTTGATAATCTGCCTCCATCCAATTGGTCTGAGCGTCGACGTATATTTGAGGTAAAAGCCCTGCTTTCCATTGTGATGAGCGTTCATATTCCGCAAGTAGTTGTGCCTTGCCAGCAGAGTATAGGGCGTCATGTGCTAATGCTTTTCGGTAGGTCTGTACGAGGTCGGAATTTTTCGCCTGCGCGTTCATAATCCCTGATAGGCTTATTATTCCTATCAATATAATCAGGATTTTCACTGTTGACCTTGGTTTTGTCGACATAAGTATCTTCCAGCAGAATTCCTCCACCTAAGCGGACAATGCGTTTAGCGAAAGTTAGGGTTTCATGACGGTGTGCAATAAATAGTCGAGTTGTCGACAGTTCCTTAAGCGAATTAATCACATTTTGTTCGCTGATTAAGTCCAAATGGCTGGTGGCCTCGTCCAAAGCGAGTATTTTTGGTTTTCGATATAAGGCTCGAGCTAGTAATATACGTTGTTTTTCTCCCCCAGATAGTCCCGTTCCCGACTCTGATACCAACGTCTGATAGCCCATGGGCATGCCGTCTATAATTTGTTCGATATTGGCAAGTCTAGCGACTTCCTTCATGTGCTCGTAGCAAATGCTTGACTCGAAGCAGCTTATGTTTTCAGCTAGTGATCCGGTCAGTAATTGATCATCTTGCATAACTGCTCCAACCAAGTTTCGACAAGCTAGAGGGCCTAACTGGCGAATTGGTATCCCTCCGATTAAAATATCTCCTTCTGTCGGGGTAAGCAAACCTACTAACAGCTTGAACAGTGTTGTTTTTCCGCATCCAGAGTGGCCTACGATAGCAACTGAGTCACCTGACTTAACCATAAGTGACAGTTTTTTAATTATCCACGGTTCGTTTTCAGCGTATCTAAAGGACACCTCTCTGAATTCAACGCTTGACTCTAAACTTCCTAGGTCTACTTCAATTGTTCCTTCTGGCTCTCGTTCTTCTAACGCGATTTCTGCCAAGCGTTCGGCGTGGAGTGAAAGCATTCGAACTTCAATGCTCAAATCGATTAATTTGCTCGCTCGTCCGGTGAATTGCCCTTTGTAGGCGATGAAAGCCAACAACATACCTAGCGACAGTGCACCATTTAGTACTGCTACGCCTCCGACATAAAGAAGTAACATTCCCTCTAGTCCGAATATTAGTGTGTTAAGGCTGGCAAATCCAAGTAGTAGTTTTTGTGTTGTTGTATCCCTGTTTTGAACGTCCACGATTAGGTTTTGCCAGTTTGCTAGTCGCAGTGAGGTGCCGTTAAACAATTTTAGCGGTAAGATTGCCCTTAAAGTTTCCAGGAAGTACGAGTGTTCTCGTGCGCTCAATACGATGCGTTCCTCAGAAGCATTTCTCAGAGGTAAATAAAATACCAATCTTAATGTGCCGTATGATATTAATGCGGTCGCAGCAATGGCTGTAAGGGTTGGGCTGTAAAGAAACATCATTGTTAGGGTAGTTAATGCGACTATTCCATCGAGTATCGCTGTGATTGCTCCGTTGGTTAAAACACTCCGAATAGCGGATAGTGATTGAAAGCGAGCCGCAATATCCCCAAGTTGACGCTTTTCAAAATACGACCAAGGCAGACGTAGCATATGGCCGAACAAATTTCCGGATAATTGAAGGTTTAGTTGTTGGCTTAAGCGCAGCGCCATCCAACCTTGTAGGATCCTTAAAGTAAAGCCAATCACTGTTAATAAACAACCTCCAATTACCGTCAAAAGCAATAGGTCGTGATCTGACGATACCAATGCTCCATCTACCACCCACTGTGTTACTTGGGGGGATAGAAGGGCAATCGTCTCAAGGGCTATTGCGAGTACGAAAATATTGGTAAGGGCGCGCTTCAGTCCGACAATATGTTTAGTCAAATACTTTAGGCGGATACGAGGTTTCAGAGGTTCGGCCTGAAATTCAGTATTGGGCGTTAATTCTAATGCTACTCCAGTAAAATGGTTTGAGAGTTCTGTGATTGTCACAACTTTTCGACCGAAGGCAGGGTCAAGTAGTGTAAGTTTTCGTCCTTTTGATTTTTCCAGTACTACGAAGTGATTGAGGTCCCAGTGTAAGATGCATGGGGTTTTTAACTTATAAACTTCGTTTAATTCCAGACGTAGTGCGCGGGATGAGAAGTTTAGTGAGTTAGCAAAATTTACTAGTTGGGCTAGATTTGTACCTTTTATGGAGGTGGAGAATTTTCGGCGAATATTCGCTAGGTTTAGATTGAGTCCGTGAAATTCAGCAATCATGACTAGACAGGCTAGTCCGCATTCTTGTCTTTCTGACTGTAACGTTACTCGCATGACTAAGTATACCGTTGTGAAATTACAATCAGTGATTGAGTATTTCCAGAATATCTTGCCGACACAGTTCGGTAAGTATTCGGTTAAGGTCCGATTCAGATAATTCTGAGAATGCGCTGCTTAGTTTTATAGTGCTAGATTCATGCGATTCTGCTATGTGTTGAATTATTTTTTTACTTTTTGAGTCAAGGTTTATTCGTGTTCCGTTAGCAATGATATAGCCACTGTCTAAGCCTGGGTGGCAGTTAGCACATATTCGAAAATTAATGTGCTCGGGAAATGTTATGCAGTTAGGATTGCCGAACAACTCTAGGGCTAGGCTAGAGTCTATGCGGGTTGCACCGTTATATTCATCAATAAAACGGTGATAGATCTCGGGGTTGGTTAGCAAATTATTGATGTGATTCCCTACTGATGCAATATTCAAGCGATCCTGCTGCCAGTTTTTTAGAGATCTTCGTGAGTTTACGTGATTTTCGATGTGCTTGAACAACCACGATAAATAATCGGTGGTTAAAGGAGGGAAAGTTCCAACGGAAAGATGAAAAGTAGGTTCGCCCAATGGTTTCGGGTTGTGCCACCAGCCGCGCGGGATATATAAAATGTCTCCGGCTTCAAGGATGATATCCATATAAGGATCGGTTGGGCAAGGATACTGGTTTTTATAGTCTTTGCTTTGCTGGGTAAACACGGGAAGTTCCATTGATGGCTCATAGATGATCCAGCGCTTGCGCCCAATCAATTGAATTGCGAATACATCCCGTGTGTCCCAATGACAAGGAGACGATTCTTTTTCACCTAGCGCCACGTAAGCACTGCTGATCGCCTGCTGGCCAGTAAATAAGGAGATTTGCCTGGACAGATGTTCGACTTTTGCGGAGTGCTTGATTTTATTGGCGATCAATGTAGCGCCGTTTCTTAAGTATTCATATACTGCGGGTTTGATCAGTCGATATCGTAGAGTGCCAATTTCGAGGAAGCTTTCAACGTATTGGTTTTTAGGAATCAATCCATCCAGTAATAATTTGAGATCCTCTGATACAGCGTCGCTGTGAGTATAGACTTCATTTGCCTCCTTCCAGGAAAAAAAGGTTTTAGATACTGCTTGCTTTATCAGTAGTGGTTTTTTTTCCTGATATTTCTCTTTGAATTTTTCTGCGGGAATGTTGAACGCTATAGCCATTCTGTTGATCTCAGATGTATGCTGCCAAATATTGTTGAAAGAATGCGTGGCGCGGATTAGTTGTAATTTGTACCGGCTGAGAATGCATTTTGAACTTGGCCGCCAAGCATTCCTGAGTAGTAACCAACCTCCGCACCGAGTATAGTTGATGCAGTAAGTTGACCGGCTCCTAACCCAGCAGGTCCTAGTAGAAATCCTCCCACCGCGCCGGCTGTCGTTGCTCCTATGAGACCTCCAACATCACCTTCTCCCGTTGCCATAGCGTTCCCAACATACCCAGCAGCTCCCGAGACAGCTCCAATTAACGCTCCCTGAGGACCTACTGCCCCTGAAACTATTTCCAGGTCATGTATTGATAGTATTCGCATTATTAGGTTCCTGTATGTTTGGTTTGATTTGGTTATTGTATTGCCCACAGTATAAGAAGTGGAGCTATGTGACATGTTAGTATGATGATTATTATGCTTCTGTGTACGCTCCATCGTATGCGAAGTAGTCGATAAAATCCGTAAAGGAAAAGGTATGAAATCAATACTACCGCGGCAGATGTAAGGGCGTTAGATAGGGAGCCTTCTACGATGCGAACTCCAAATGCGAAAAGGCTTTCATCTTCAATTACGTTATCAGAATTCTTCATGCGCTGGGTTTTTCGCGATCTACTTGTCGGAGTTTATTTGGGGGTGGGGCAATTTGTGTGCGATGTACATATATTTGGTTGTTTCGTCTTAGTATCCGGGCGAAGGCTTTGAGGTTGATCTGGTAACTCTGCGTCTAGGTGCGATGAGATTGTCGTTCGGCTGTTGCTTATTTGTAATCCTACAGTTGTAGGGGTGTTTTTGTTTCTTTATTTTTTTAATCGTGCTGCGAAAAGTTCACTCCTTGAGCTAACGCCTTGCTTGTGAAAAATAGAAGATATGTAATCGCGAACTGTGAAGTCGCTAATTCCAAGCTCTCGTGCAATTTGTTTGTTGGCTTTTCCTTGTAGAAGTAAATTCAGGACTTCTTGCTCCCTTCTTGTGATATGCATATTGCTCCATGTCTCGTGCTTTCGGGGTTTTAGTCTGCACGCTTGCCAGTGATTGAGTGAATCGGCTCCAAAGCCCATTCATAGATGCGACGTTTATCTTGGATGATATCAGCCTCCAGCAACATGCCGGCCTGTAGTGGTTGTGAGATGCCGTATACGTTAATCGTCTGCGAATCGAGATTGACCGTGGCACGGTAGAAGAGCTCAGTTGGCTCGGGTGTTTTTTGAACGATATTTGCAATGTGCGATGGTAGTTCTTGAACGGCATAAGGGCTTTTCGCCAGATCTACGATCCGCCCTCGTGCCATACCAAATTTCTGATAAGGATAGGCTGAATAGCGTATTAGTACTGTCTGTCCTTTCTCTACGAAACCCACTTGCCGAGAAGCAATATACATGTGAGCAGTAAGATCGGTGCCTTGAGGAATCAAACTGGCAAGCAGTGTTCCAGGTGCGACGTGTTGACCAACCTGAATATTCACGCCGGTTACAGTTCCAGGAAATGGTGCAGTGCTAACTTGTTGTTTACGCACGTTATTTTCTGCCTGCTCTTGTCTTACAAGTGAGATTCCATTGTCTATGTCAGCTATTTCGTTGCGGTGGTGCAACTCTGCCTCTTGGCGCAGGGTATGTAACTCTGTGTACTCGCGATTAAGACTTGCACGCGCTCTCTGCACACTTTGCTGTTGTCCGAGCAGAGCTAGGAGTTCTCCTTCCTCCTGTTGAAACTGTGCGACAGAGATGAAGCCGGTAGTTAATAGGTCCTTTTGTCTTTTGTGCTGAATTCCAGCCAGATCTACCCGTCGAGCGATCAGACGTATCTCTTCACTAAACTGACTAAGTTCGCCGCTAATCGCCGCGAGTCGGCTATCCATGAGACGAATTTTTCCCGAGATGCGGTCATTTGCAACTGTGCGGTTGCGCTCGAGTATCAATAAGCGCTTATTAAGTTGGTCTGCAATCAACTGTTGTGTGCCGCCAGTCGCACTGATTCGTTCGCCGGAGATTATAAACAGGTCGTCACCCGTTTTTACGGTCTGACCCTCAAAAGCAAACACTTCAGTGAGCAACCCTGTAGTGGGCGAAGTTAGGCGTAACATACCGTTTTCGGGCATGAGCAAACCTCCGACGGTAGCTTTACGGGTATAGGTTCCAAAGTAAGAATAGGCCGCGACCATCACTATTAATGTTCCGGCCAGAATGGCCGCTACGCCATATCCCAACGGTTGGTGGATTAGTACTTTTCCGAAACTTTGTTCATTATTTGCATTGGCAACTTCAGGGCGAAATAGAGCTAAAGCATCGGACATCGTCATTGGGTCTTCAGTCGGTCTACGGTGTGCTGCATCCCGCTGGAGCGCGAGCGCAGTACAAAGACTATCGATGAAGTCCAAAGGTTACCAGTTCACGATAACCGCCAAAATCTGAATGAAATGTCCGAAAGAAAATTCTTCTGGAACCGTTTTTTCTGAGTTTTGTCTTTTTTCGTACGTTGTTAGTGCACCAATTCTGTAGGACTAATACCCATCACATTTTTTTTGTTCGCATGGAACATAACTACCGCACTTGCGTGAGATGGCCTGCGAGTGTTTTCCGGTATGTCAGCCCCCCAGTCTGGATTGCGAATACGCCATGACCTTGTAGTACCTAGCCATCACCGAGCCCAGTACGCCAAAGATGGCAACCTCGTAGCACACATAGTGGGCGGCCTTCAACACCCGTTCTGTTTTTGCCGGAGCGTTCCCGAGTTTCTGTACGACATTTCCCAAAGGGTATCACCGGTCATTTCAAGCATCCCTGGCGGTTTAAGCTCACGCTTTTACTCGTGTACAAGGATCCAGGCATGACCGTACCCTTCGCTCCCGCAAGCAAAACCGACGATCGTTTCAATGAAGTGCTTGCGCTGATTCAAAGTGCCAGGCGCCAGGCTATGCAGGCGGTGAATACCCAGCTGATCGAGTTGTACTGGCAGGTGGGTGCCTATATCAGCCGCAAGCTGGAGAATGCCGAATGGGGTGATTCCGTGGTCGGTCAACTGGCTGTGCATCTGGCTCAGACTCAGCCCGGTTTGCGTGGCTTCACTCGCTCGAATTTGTTCCGCATGCGCCAGTTTTATGAGATTTACTGCGCAGAAGAAAAAGTCGCACCACTGGCGCGACAATTGTCCTGGTCCCACAACGTGATCATTTTCGGCCAGAGCAAACGCCCGGAAGAGCGCGAGTTTTACCTGCGAATGGCCGTTCAGGAAAAATGGTCAAAGCGCGAGCTGGAGCGTCAGTTCAAGACAGCGCTGTTTGAACGCAGCGTGACCCAGCCGGCCAAAGTTTCCGCGGTTCTGAAACAAACCCACCCCTGCGCGTTAGAGATATTCCGCGACGCCTACATGGTCGAATTTCTCGACTTGCCCGGCGCCCACGCCGAAACCGATCTGCATCTGGGCTTGCTGGGGCGCCTCAAGCAATTCTTGAGTGAGCTTGGCCGCGATTTCTGCTTTGTCGGCTCCGAGTACCCTTTACAAGTTGGCGGGCGTGATTTTGCACTGGACCTGTTGTTCTTCCACCGTGGTCTCAACTGCCTGGTGGCCATCGAGCTCAAGGTCGGCCGTTTCGAGCCGGAGTATCTGGGCAAGTTGGGCTTCTACCTGGAGGCCCTGGATCGCGAAGAACGCAAACCTCATGAAAACCCTGCAATCGGGGTATTGCTCTGCGCCAGTAAAGAGGACGAAGTCGTCGAATACGCCCTTAACCGAAGCCTGTCGCCAGCGCTGATCGCCGAGTACCAGGTACAATTACCGGATAAACAGTTGTTGCAGGCCAAATTGCATGAGTTTTATACACTGAATACGGCGCATGGGGAGGGCGCAGAAGCGGCTTCAAGTCCTGCTTTGTGAACCCTTATTCCCACAAGCCATAAGCACCGCACTTTGCGTGATATGGCCTTGGATGGTTTGCCGGTATGATAGGCGCCCCCGCAGTCTGGATTGCGAATACGCCATGACCTTGCAGTACCCAACCATCGCCGATTGCGTCGGCAACACTCCGCTGGTCCGTTTGCAGCGCCTGCCCGGCGCCACCAGCAATACCCTTTTGCTCAAGCTCGAAGGGAATAACCCGGCGGGTTCGGTCAAGGACCGTCCGGCGCTGTCGATGATCACCCGCGCCGAGTTGCGCGGGCAGATCCATGCCGGCGATACGCTGATCGAAGCGACTTCCGGTAATACCGGGATTGCGCTGGCCATGGCCGCCGCGATCAAGGGTTACAAGATGATCCTGATCATGCCGGACAACTCCAGCGCCGAACGCAAGGCGGCGATGACTGCCTATGGCGCCGAGCTGATTCTGGTCAGCCAGGAGGAGGGCATGGAAGGTGCCCGCGACCTCGCCCAGCGCATGGAGGCCGAAGGCCGTGGCAAGGTGCTGGATCAGTTCGCCAACGGTGACAACCCCGAGGCGCATTACACCACCACCGGTCCGGAAATCTGGCGCCAGACCCAGGGCACCATCACCCATTTCGTCAGCTCCATGGGCACCACCGGCACGATCATGGGCGTCTCGCGCTACTTGAAAGAGCAGAGCGACAGCGTGCAGATCATCGGCCTGCAACCGATGGAAGGCTCAGCCATTCCCGGCATCCGCCGTTGGCCGCAGGAATACCTGCCGAAAATTTATCAAGCCGAGCGCGTCGACCGTATCGTCGACATGGCGCAAAGCGAAGCCGAAGACGTCACCCGGCGCCTGGCCCGCGAAGAAGGCATCTTCTGTGGCGTGTCCTCGGGCGGGGCGGTGGCAGCGATGCTGCGCCTGTCCAAAGAAGTTGAAAACGCGGTGATCGTCGCGATCATCTGCGACCGTGGCGACCGTTATCTGTCGACCGGCATTTTCGACGCGCCCAACTGATGGCCAAGCACGAGAGAGGCCTGCGCTTCCAGCCCACCGGCGGCAGCAAGGCTCCGCAAGTCCCGACCGGCAAAAAGCAGCGCCTGAGCATCGAGCGCCTGGCCAATGACGGTCGTGGTATCGCGTTTTTCGAAGGGCGTACCTGGTTCGTCATCGGCGCACTGGCCGGTGAAGAGATCGAGGCGCGGGTTCTCGGCGCCCACGGCAAAGTGGTCGAAGCGCGTACCGAGCGGGTGTTCAAGGCCAGCGAACTGCGTCGCCCCGCACCCTGTGCCCATGCCGGCCGTTGCGGCGGCTGCAGCGTGCAGCATCTGCCCCATAACGAACAACTCGCCCTGAAACAGCGCATGCTCGCCGAGCAATTGTCCAAGGTCGCAGGCGTCGAGCCCGAAGAGTGGGCCGCGCCATTGAGCGGTCCGGAATTCGCCTACCGCCGTCGCGCCCGGGTGGCGGTGCGTTGGGACATGAAGGCGAAAAAACTCGAAGTCGGTTTCCGTGCCGCTGGCAGCCAGGACATTGTCGGCATCGATGATTGCCCGGTGCTGGTACAGCCCTTGCAACCGATCATGGCCCGCTTGCCGGAAATGCTGCGGCGCTTGAGTAAACCTCAAGCACTGGGTCACGTGGAATTGTTCAGCGGTTCATCGTTGGCGGTATTGCTGCGCCACATGGCGCCGTTGTCCGAAAGCGACATGACCATCCTCAAGGATTTCTGCGCGTTCCATCACGCCCAGCTGTGGTTGCACGGTGACGGAGAGCCGCATCCGGTCGAGGCCGATCAGTCCCTGGGCTATCGTCTTGAACAGTGGGATCTGAATCTGGCGTACCGGCCGGGGGATTTCATCCAGGTCAATGCCGGGGTCAACGAAGCGATGGTCGCCCAGGCGCTGGAATGGCTGAAACCGCAAGCCGATGAACGCGTTCTCGATCTATTCTGTGGGTTGGGTAACTTTGCCTTGCCGTTGGCCAAAGCCGTTCGCGAAGTCGTGGCGGTGGAGGGGGTGCAGGTGATGGTCGATCGCGCCGCCGCGAATGCGATCAGCAACAATCTGCATAACGCGAAATTTTTTCAGGCCGATTTATCCCAGCCTTTGACCGATGCCGAATGGGCCGGCGAAGGCTTTTGTGCGGTACTCTTGGACCCACCGCGTGACGGCGCTTTCGAGGTCGTGCGCAAGCTCAAGTCCCTGGGAGCCGAGCGGTTGGTGTATGTGTCGTGCAACCCTGCGACCCTGGCGCGCGACACGGTCGAATTGATCAAGCAGGGCTACCGGTTAAAACGTGCCGGGATTCTCGATATGTTTCCTCAGACGGCACATGTCGAGGCCATGGCGTTATTTGAAGCGAGCTAGGACGCTCGTCTGGTCCGACTGGCCCGCCCGTGCAGCCGCGTACCAGCCCGATGTGGGCTCATGGGCAACGAAGGTCAGCGATTTGACGCATTGAATCTGCGTCGTAGGGAAGGTAAGCAAGATGGTACAGGTGAGAGCACACCAGCCGATCAACACCGACGGCAGTATCAATCTCGAGGCTTGGCTCGATCACGCGGTCAGTGTCGATCTGGCACTGGATCGCGAAGCCTTGAAAGAAGCCTGCGAGTTCGCTCGCGAGGCCGAACAACAAGCCAATGCGGCTAAGAATCTGTGGACCGAAGGCAACTCGAGTTTCCGCACGGGCCTGGAGATCGCCGAGATCCTCGCCGACCTCAAGCTCGATCAGGATTCGCTGGTGGCCGCGGTCTTGTACCGGGGCGTACGCGAAGGCCAGATCCCGTTGCCCACGGTCAGCCAGCGCTTCGGCCCGGTGGTCGCCAAACTGATCGACGGCGTGCAGCGCATGGCCGCGATCAGCGACAGCTTGAGCCCGCGCAAATCCATGGTGATGGGCACCCAGGGCCAGGTGGAAAACCTGCGCAAGATGCTCGTGGCCATGGTCGACGACGTGCGCGTGGCCCTGATCAAGCTGGCCGAGCGCACCTGCGCGATCCGTGCGGTGAAGACCGCCGACGACGAGAAGCGCAACCGCGTGGCTCGCGAGGTGTTCGACATCTACGCGCCACTGGCCCACCGCCTGGGTATCGGCCACATCAAGTGGGAGCTGGAGGACTTGTCCTTCCGTTACCTCGAGCCTGACCAATACAAGCAGATCGCCAAGTTGCTGCACGAGCGGCGTCTGGATCGCGAGCGCTTCATCAGCGACGTGATGAGTCAGCTGAAGAACGAATTGCAGGCCACCGGCGTCGATGCCGACATCAGCGGTCGGGCCAAGCACATCTATTCGATCTGGCGCAAAATGCAGCGCAAGGGCCTGGAGTTCAGCCAGATCTACGACGTGCGCGCCGTGCGGGTACTCGTGCCGGAAATGCGCGACTGCTACACCGCGCTCGGCATTGTCCACACCCTGTGGCGGCACATCCCGAAAGAGTTCGACGACTACATCGCCAACCCGAAAGAGAACGGCTATCGCTCATTGCATACCGCGGTGATCGGGCCCGAGGGCAAGGTGCTGGAGGTGCAGATCCGCACCCACGCCATGCATGAAGAGGCCGAGCTTGGCGTGTGCGCGCACTGGCGCTACAAGGGCACCGACGTCAAGTCCGGCTCCAATCACTACGAAGAGAAAATCTCCTGGCTGCGTCAGGTGCTCGAGTGGCACGAAGAGCTGGGCGACATTGGCGGGTTGGCCGAACAGCTGCGGGTCGATATCGAACCCGACCGGGTCTACATCTTTACCCCGGACGGTCACGCCATCGATTTGCCCAAGGGCGCGACGCCACTGGACTTCGCCTACCGCGTCCACACCGAGATCGGTCACAACTGCCGCGGCGCCAAGATCAACGGGCGCATCGTGCCGCTCAACTACAGCCTGCAAACCGGTGAACAGGTCGAGATCATCACCAGCAAGCACGGCACGCCGAGCCGCGACTGGCTGAACCCGAACCTGGGTTACATCACCACCTCGCGGGCGCGGGCGAAGATCGTTCACTGGTTCAAGCTGCAGGCGCGCGACCAGAACGTCGCCGCCGGTAAAACCCTGCTCGAGCGCGAACTCAATCGCCTCGGCCTGCCGCAGGTGGACTTCGACAAGCTGGCCGACAAGGCCAACATGAAGACCGCCGAGGACATGTTCGCTGCCCTCGGTGCCGGCGATTTGCGCCTGGCGCAACTGGTCAACCTGGCGCAGCAACTGGTCGAGCCGGAACGCGGCAACGAACAGCTGGAACTGATTCCACGCAAGGCTACCGGCTACAAGCCAGGCAAGCGTGGCGACATTCAGATCCAGGGCGTGGGCAACCTGATGACCCAGATGGCCGGTTGCTGCCAGCCGCTGCCGGGGGATGCAATCGTCGGCTACATCACCCAGGGCCGCGGCGTGAGCATCCACCGTCAGGATTGTGCCTCGGTGCTGCAGTTAGGCGGGCGCGAGCCGGAGCGGATCATTCAGGTCAGCTGGGGGCCGGTACCGGTGCTCACCTATCCGGTGGACATCGTCATCCGTGCCTACGACCGTTCCGGATTGCTGCGTGACGTCTCGCAGGTGCTGCTCAACGAGCGGATCAACGTGCTGGCGGTCAATACCCGCTCGAACAAGGAGGACAACACCGCGCTGATGTCCCTGACCATCGAGATTCCGGGGCTGGACGCGCTTGGGCGGTTGCTTGGGCGGATTTCCCAGCTGCCGAACATCATCGAAACCCGGCGTAACCGAACCCCTTGAGATCAGCGCCAATCCAATGTGGGAGCGGGCTTGCTCGCGAAAGCGATTTGCCATACGCATCAATTTTGAATGTGCCGGCCTCTTCGCGAGCAAGCCCGCTCCCACAGGGGAGCTTTATCATGAGAGGGATTGATGTACAGCCTTGAAGATTTATTGCACCTGATGAACCGCCTGCGCGACCCGCAGTACGGTTGCCCGTGGGACATCAGGCAAACCTACGCCACCATCGTCCCGCACACCCTCGAGGAAGCCTATGAAGTCGCCGACGCCATCGAGCGCGGTGACTTCGATCACCTGCAGGGTGAGTTGGGCGACCTGCTGTTCCAGGTGGTTTATTACAGCCAGCTGGCCCGGGAGGAAGGACGCTTCGAGTTCGCTGGCGTGGTCGATGGCATCACGCGCAAGTTGATTCGCCGTCACCCACACGTATTCCCCACGGGTGATCTGTACGCGCCTATGGATGTCCCGCGCCTGAGTGAGGAACAGGTCAAGCAGCGCAGGGAAGAGATCAAGGCCGAGGAGCGCGCAGAGAGCTCCAGTGCACCGCAACAACTGTCCTTGCTCGATGATGTCCCGGCAGCATTGCCGGCGTTGTCCCGCTCGGCAAAATTGCAGAAGCGAGCAGGGCAGGTCGGTTTCGACTGGCCCGATGCATTGCCGGTGCTTGATAAAGTCCGTGAAGAACTCGATGAAGTCCTCGAGGCCATGTCGGAAAACGATCCAGAGGCCGTGGCCGACGAGATTGGCGACCTGCTGTTTTCCGTGGTCAATCTGGCCAGGCATCTCAAGGTCGACCCGGAAACCGCGCTGCGTGGCGCCAACGGCAAGTTCGAACGGCGCTTCCGTTTTATCGAACAGGCATTGCGCGACACCCACCGTCCCATGGAAGATTGCACCCTCGAAGAGTTGGACGCCCTGTGGGGTGAAGCCAAACGCCAGGAAAAGAATGTGCCCAGCTGCGGTTGAGCAGTTGCCTAAGTGAGTAATAAGCACCATGAGCATTTCCCTTCGCGACCAGTTGCTCAAAGCAGGGCTGGTCAACCAGAAGCAGGCCAAGCAGGTCAGCAAAGACAAACAGAAGCAGCAGCGCCTGGCCCACAAAGGCCAGATCGAACTGGACGACTCCCAGCAGCGTGCGGCTCAGGAAGCGATGGCCGAGAAGGTCAAGCGCGATCAGGAGCTCAACCGTCAGCAGCAGGAAAAGGCCGAGGCGAAAGCCCGCGTAGCACAGGTCAAGCAATTGATCGAAGCCACGCGCCTGCCGAAACTGACGACCGAGGACTACTACAACTTCGTCGACGACAAGAAGGTCAAGCGTCTCTCGGTCAACAGCCTGATGCGCAACAAGCTGAGCAACGGTTCGCTGGCCATCGTGCATCACGCCGGCGGTTATGAAGTGATCCCCCGGGAAGCGGCCCTGAAGATCCAGGAGCGCGATCCGCAACGTATCGTGCAGCTGAATGTGCAGACCGAAGAAGTCGCCGCCGAGGACGATCCGTACGCGGCCTATCAGATCCCTGACGATCTGATGTGGTAAGCGATGTAGGAGCGAGCTTGCTCGCGATGGTCGTTAACGATAACGCGTGTTTACTGGCTAAACGCGGCGCTCTTTAGTCCATCGCGAGCAAGCTCGCTCCTACAATTGCTCAGGCGGAGCGTAGTTCTCGTTGCTGCTCCAGGGTTTCCAGTTCGGCCTTGTAACTGTGGGCGTCAGTTTCGGAGTGGAACATCCCGACCAGCAGGTCTTGTTGGTACACATCCCAGATCCGCACACCGGCGGCTACGCCTTCGTGGGACATACGTGAATCGTCGCGTTCAGTTACTTTTACAGTCATCTGCTAGCTCCAATCTCTGTTATCTGCAGCAAGGCATGTGCAGGACTCTGTTATAGAGTTTGGTAGCTTGCTAAGTAAACGACTGAGTTTGGAAAGGGTTTCTTGCAAAAACAGCAACAGTCCTGCAGCCCACGCAAACCGCGACATTCAGTCGCAGGGCCTTAAGTTTCATGACAAAAGCTTCATCTCCATGCCCAAGCCTTGTGGGCAAAACGCTGACCCTGTGGGAGCGGGCTTGCTCGCGAAGACGGAGTGTCAGGCGCCATTAATGTTGAATGTGCCGCCGCCTTCGCGAGCAAGCCCGCTCCCACAGGGCGCAGAGTTGCTCCATTTACCTAAGGCAAAAAAAAACGCCCCGAACCAGTCGGGGCGTTTTTTGTGCGTTCAGCAGCGGGGAATTACTTGCCTTCCCAGCGCTTCAGTACCAGCGTGGCGTTGGTGCCGCCGAAACCGAAGCTGTTGCTCATCACGGTGTTGATGGTGGCGTTTTCGCGGGTCTTGGTCAGCACCGGCAGGTCAGCCACTTCAGGGTCCAGCTCGTCGATGTTGGCGGAGCCGGCAATGAAGTTGCCTTCCATCATCAGCATGCAGTAGATCGCTTCGTGAACGCCGGCGGCGCCCAGGGAGTGACCCGACAGGCTCTTGGTGGAGCTGATGGCCGGAGCCTTGTCGCCGAACACTTCACGCACACCTTTCATTTCCGCGACGTCGCCGACCGGAGTCGAAGTGCCGTGGGTGTTCAGGTAGTCGATCGGGGTGTCGACGGTGGACAGCGCCTGCTGCATGCAGCGGATCGCGCCTTCGCCGCTTGGGGCAACCATGTCGTAGCCGTCGGAGGTCGCGCCGTAGCCAACGATTTCCGCGTAGATTTTTGCGCCGCGGGCCAGGGCGTGTTCCAGCTCTTCAACCACGACCATGCCGCCACCGCCAGCGATGACAAAACCGTCACGGTCGGCGTCGTAGGCGCGGGAGGCTTGTTCCGGGGTGTCGTTGCGCTTGCTGGACAGGGCGCCCATGGCGTCGAACAGGAACGACTGGCTCCAGTGTTCTTCTTCACCGCCGCCGGCGAAAACGATGTCCTGCTTGCCCATCTGGATCTGTTCCATGGCGGTACCGATGCAGTGAGCACTGGTGGCGCAGGCAGACGCGATGGAGTAGTTCAGGCCCTTGATCTTGAACGGCGTGGCCAGGCAGGCGGATACGGTGCTGCTCATGGTCCGCGTTACGCGGTATGGGCCGACGCGCTTGACGCCTTTCTCGCGCAGGATGTCCAGCGCTTCCATCTGGTTCAGGGTCGATGCGCCACCGGAACCGGCGATCAGGCCGGTACGCGGGTTGGACACCTGCTCTTCGGTCAGGCCGGAGTCAGTGATGGCGTCTTTCATGGCCAGGTAGGCATAAGCTGCCGCGTGGCCGACGAAGCGATAGATCTTGCGATCGATCAGTTCTTCAAGGTTGAGGTCAATGGAGCCGGAAACCTGGCTACGCAGACCCATTTCGGCATATTCCGGGTTGAACCGGATGCCAGGGCGGCTTGCACGCAGGTTAGCGGAGACGGTCTCTTTGTCATTGCCCAGGCACGAAACAATGCCCAGACCAGTGATAACGACGCGGCGCATGCGGATAACCCTTAGAAGTTGTCAGTGGAGGTGAACACGCCGACCCGGAGGCCTTCGGCGGTATAGATTTCGCGACCGTCGACAGTCACCGAACCGTCGGCGATGGCCAGGTTCAGCTTGCCTTTGAGGACACGCTTGATATGAATGTTATAGGTGACTTTCTTGGCGGTCGGCAGGACCTGGCCGAAGAATTTCACTTCGCCCGATCCCAGGGCGCGACCGCGGCCCGGCAGGCCTTGCCAGCCCAGGAAGAAGCCGACCAGTTGCCACATGGCGTCGAGGCCCAGGCAGCCCGGCATCACCGGATCGCCTTCGAAGTGGCAGGCGAAGAACCACAGGTCCGGAGTGATATCCAGCTCGGCGACCAATTCACCTTTGCCGTACTTGCCACCTTCTTCGCTGATCAGGGTGATGCGATCGACCATCAGCATGTTCGGGGCGGGCAGTTGCGCGTTACCTGGGCCGAACAGCTCACCGCGACTGCAGCGCAGCAGGTCTTCCCGGGTAAAGGCGTTTTGTTTGGTCATGCGAGCTCCTCAATAGTCCCATGCGGCAGGTGGGGCAAATCTTCCCGGCCGATCGAAGCATTCATGCCTCGAACCGGCAGCCTACTCATAGACTATTGCGTTGTAGTGAAAGTCACAGTACCAAGGACATGAATGTACACTTGTGCACTGAAATTTTTAATCAAGCCCAATTTCGGACTTGTACGGGTGCCTAAGACTGCCGCACTTTCGCCTTTCACGCCAGTCGCAGATGCTCGAAAGGCCTGTACTACTGCACCCATCGCTGCAGAATTTGCTGAAGATCAGTTCGTTTGAAGGGCTTGGCCAGGTAATCGTTCATTCCTGCCGACAAGCAGGCTTCGCGATCCCCCTGCAAGGCATTGGCGGTCAGGGCAATGATCGGCAAGTCGGTGCAGCCGGGCAGTTCACGGATCTGGCGGGTGGCCTCATAGCCGTCGATGATCGGCAATCGGCAGTCCATCAATATGGCTTCGAAAATCAGGCTCTCGGCACTGCGCACCGCCTGTGCGCCATCGGCGGCGACGCTGACAGTAAAGCCCAGGCTGCGCAACATGGCTTCGATCACCGTCTGGTTGACCGGATTGTCCTCGACCAGCAGCACATTGCGCCCTTCGCCGTCGCCCTTGTGGGTCGATACGCGCGGTACCCGCGCCGGCAAGGCCTGTTGAGACAACGCCAGCGGAATTTCCAGGGTGAACATCGAACCACGGCCTTGTTCGCTCTGGGCGCGCAAGGTGCCGCCCATGCGTTCGGCGAGTGTTCGCGCAATCGGCAGGCCAAGGCCAGTGCCACCGTAGCGTCTTGAAATGGAACTGTCGGCTTGCTGAAACGCGTCGAACATCAATTCCAGGCTCTCGGGGGGAATGCCAATGCCGCTGTCGCGTACCGTGCAGGTGAACCACAGCAGTTCGTGATCCAGGGACTGCCACTGCGGCTCGATGGAGACCCGGCCCTGCTCGGTAAACTTCAGTGCATTGCCGACCAGATTGACCAGTATTTGCCGGATGCGCGTCGGATCGCCCTGAACCTGCAGCGCGCGCATGTCCACCGGAATCTGCAACTGCAGGTCGAGCCCGCGTTGCACCGCGCTGTGCTGGAATGACTGGGCGCAACTGGCGATCAGGTCCGCGAGGTTGAAGGGAATATGTTCCAGTTCCAGTTCCGAGCGTTCGATACGGGAAAAATCCAGAATGTCATTGATGACTTTAAGCAGGTGCTCGGTGGATTCCGAAGCCAGCGCGGCGTATTCGAACTGCTCTTCGGTCATCTCGGTGGTTTCCAGCAACTGCAGCATGCCCAGCACACCATTCATCGGCGTGCGCAGTTCGTGGCTCATCATGGCGAGGAAGTCCGACTTGGCGTTGTTGGCTTTTTCCGCTTCCTCGCGGGTCTGGATCAGCTGCGCCATGGCCTGATGTTGTTCGTGACTGGCTTGCTCAAGGCCCCTGGCAAGGTTGTTGATATGTTGCGACAGGGCGCCGAGTTCAGTGTCGTCGACGATAGGCAGCGGCGTTTTATAGTCGCCGGCCTGGATCGCCTTGACCGCATTGCCGATATCGCGCAGCGGTTGCGACAGGCTCGAGGCCAGGCGTCGGGCGACCAGGAAGGTAAACAGCAAGGCGAACAGCGCCAGGATGCCGGCCTTGAGCAGGATCTCCTGCTGGCGCTGGCTGAATGCATCATTGGACAGGCCGACGATCACCCGGCCCAGGTAATCCTCGGCGGGAGTCGTTGGGGCCGCTTTGCGGTCCTGGAAAAAATCATTGTGCAGGGCGATGCGTTGCAGCCGCACGGGGGCCTGGAACACTTCGACCTGATGCGGCTGCTGGTAGCTGGCCGAGGGTTGTTCGACGTACACCAGAATCCGGTTGGCGCTGTCCTGCACCTCCAGGAACCGCACGTTGGGCGTGGCCAGTGTGGCCTTGAGCAGGCTTTCGAGGACCTCGTTATTGCCCGAAATCACCCCGTATTCGGTGGCCGGCGCCAGTTGGTTGGCAATCAACTGGCCGGTATGGTTGAGCTCCTGGCGCAGGTCCTGGATCCGCACGAAGGTGAAGAAGCTGATCAACAGCAACGTCAGCAGCAGGGCGGGGCCGAGGCTGATGATCTGGGTGCGGGTACTGATGTCCCAGCGGCGACGGAAGGTCATGGATGGCTTTCTCCTTCTGCCAGCAGCATGGCGACAGACGCATCGTTGACCTGTTCAAGATCCAGGGAACGAGACACCTGCGCATTGCTCGCGACTTTGAAGCGCTGTGGGTACTGCGAGCGGGGCCACGTGGCGGGCGGCTGGTCGAGCAGTTCATCGAGAGTCGCCAGCCAGTCGCCATGATCGCTGTAGGTACTGGCCAGGCTCCCGGCCTTGACGAACCCTGCATTCGGGCCGATCAAGGCCCGTTGTCGAGCATAGCTGCTGAGCAACAGGTTCTTCGCGGTTTTCGAGTTGTACAGGCCAGGGTCGTCCAGACCCAGTAATGCATCGCTGTTGTCCAGCAACGCCTGCAAAGGACGACTGTCCTCGGTGTTGTCCCAGCGCTCGGTGACTACCTCAAGCCCGAGGGGATGGGCGGCCTGGCGCAGTTCCCGCAACAGGAACTCGCTATGGCCGTCGTACAGCACGCCAATCCGTTTGGCCTGGGGCAGCAGCACGCGGGTGAGGCGCAATTGCCGGTCCAGTGGCGGATCACTCCAAAGCAGGCTGAGGTGCGCGGGCAGGGCGTGCCCCAGATATTGCCGTGCCTGCACGCGGCTGATGCACAGCACCAGTGTCGCCGGGCCGCGGCTGTCCTGCAGGCGCCAGTCTAGGCTGGGCAGGTCGAGCAGGATCAAGCGGGTGTCCGCTGGCAGCTTGCCCGGTGGCGGCAGGCTGGCCAGCGGCTGGAAGCGCACGCTGTCGGCCGGACGCAATTGCCTTAGGGCCTGGGCAAAAGAGTGCATGCCGGGGCTGTCGTCGACACCGATCAGGAGAATGTCCGCGGCGTGGGCCGACAGGCTGTTGAGCCAGCCACCGAATATCAGGCAGACCATGGCCAGCAGATGGCCAAGGGTTGGCGTCTTCCGTGACGGACGATGGGGCATGTTAAAACGCCAGCTCTGCGCTGAAATACATCATCCGACGCTCTTTATAGTTATTGTTGATAATTGCCGCATTCTTGTTAACGAATGATGGCGCGCATGTTAACCGAGCCCGATGAGTTTTCCAGTCGCGATGTAGGCATTTTCTTCGGTTTTGCCGGACTTCTTCCCCTGCACGTCGGTAATTGAAGCAGGGACTGGTCGACACGGGGGCGCGCCGTATAATGCCGGCATCGCCACTGGTATTGGATTAATGGATTGCATATGACTGAACAGCGCCCGATCGCGGTCTTGGGAGGCGGAAGTTTTGGTACCGCCGTGGCTAACCTGCTGGCAGAAAATGGTCATCAAGTCCTGCAATGGATGCGGGACCCCGAACAGGCCGAGGCCATCCGGGTCAATCGCGAGAACCCGCGTTACCTCAAAGGCATCAAGATTCTGCCCGGCGTGACACCGGTCAACGATCTGCTGGCCACCCTGGAGGCCTGCGAGCTGAGTTTCGTTGCACTCCCTTCCAGCGCGTTGCGCTCGGTGCTGGCCCCGCACGCCGATCGCTTGAGCGGCAAGATGCTGGTGAGCCTGACCAAGGGCATCGAAGCCCACACGTTCAAGCTGATGAGCCAGATTCTCGAAGAAATTGCGCCACTGGCACGCATTGGTGTGTTGTCCGGTCCGAACCTGGCCCGTGAAATCGCCGAGCACGCGTTGACCGCCACGGTGGTCGCCAGCGAAGACGAAGAACTCTGCCAGGAGGTCCAGGAGGTGTTGCACGGCCGCACCTTTCGTGTGTATGCCAGCGCCGACCGTTTTGGCGTGGAACTGGGTGGGGCGTTGAAAAACGTCTACGCGATCATCGCCGGCATGGCGGTAGCGATGGGCATGGGCGAAAACACCAAGAGCATGCTGATTACCCGGGCGCTGGCGGAAATGACGCGCTTCGCGGTGAATCAGGGGGCCAACCCGATGACGTTTCTGGGCCTTGCGGGCGTGGGTGACCTGATCGTGACCTGCTCGTCGCCAAAAAGCCGCAACTATCAGGTCGGGTTCGCCCTCGGCCAGGGCTTGAGCCTCGACGAGGCGGTCAATCGCCTGGGCGAAGTCGCCGAAGGCGTGAACACGCTCAAGGTGCTCAAGGCCAAGTCCCAGGAGGTTGGCGTGTACATGCCGTTGGTCGCCGGGCTGCACGCCATTCTGTTCGAAGGGCGCACGCTGGAGCAGGTGATCGGGCTGCTGATGCGCGGCGAGCCGAAGACCGATGTCGACTTTATCTCTACCAGCGGCTTCAACTGAAAAACTACTTCACAGGAACGGAGCGAGACATGAGTGATCAAAAAGTAGAAGCCAGATACGAGTCCATTCTGCTTCGAGTGCTGTGGATGGTGGTGTTCCTGCTGGTGTGGCAGGTGGCGCAGTTCATGCTTGGCGCTGTGGTGCTGGTGCAGTTGATCTATCGTTTGATTTATGGCGCCCCGAGCGCCAGCCTGATGAACTTTGGCGACAGTCTGAGCCAGTTCCTGGCACAGATCGGTCGTTTCGGCACTTTTCACAGCGACCAGAAACCCTGGCCGTTCGCCGATTGGCCGACGCCGCGTACGCCGGAAGGTGAAGCGCCCCACGCCGTGGCGCCTGCGCCACATCCGGCCCGGGATGAGGAACCCAAACTATGAAACTCTGGGTATTGCGTCATGGGGAAGCCGTGCCACACGGTTCCAAACCCCACGATTCGGAGCGGGAATTGACGGAGCACGGACGTGAGGAAGTGCTGCGCACCGCTGCAAATTTGATCGGCCAGCCGCTGACCGCCATCTACGCCAGTCCGTACCTGCGAGCGCAGCAAACCGCGCAACTGGTGCGAGACGCGTTGGGTTTCGAACCGGAAATCCGCACTGTTGAATGGCTGACACCTGACACGGAACCGGACAAAGTGGCCGAACAGATGGTCGCGGTCAGCGACGTGCTGCTGGTCAGTCACAACCCCTTGGTGGGGAATCTGCTGAGTTACCTGCAACATGGTGCCGGGCACCCGCCGGAGAGAGTCGGCACTGCCGGTCTGGCGGAACTCAAGGGCGATGAACTGTTGGTCGGCTCCATGAAGCTCAACGGTATCAAGCACCCGTAAAAGCAATGGATCGCAGCCTTTTGCAGGAGCTGCCGCCGGCTGCGATCTTTTGCTCTTGATTCTCTAAAAAAGTTAACCAAGCACTTGCTTGGTTGACTACGCTTGCTCCAGACCAAAATAAAGGAGCGAGTCCCATGCCTGCTGCTTCTCGTTTGCCCCTGGACATCTTCTACGAGCGCGAGGCCCGTCATCCCCGCCAGCGCTTTCTTGTCCAGCCAGTGGGCGGTGGGCAGGTCGAGACCCTGACCTGGGAGGACGTCGGTCACCAGGCTCGTTGCGCGGCCCATTGGCTGCGGTCGCGGGAACTGCCCCAAGGCAGTCACATCGCCCTGATCTCAAAAAATTGCGCACACTGGATCATTGCCGACCTGGCGATCTGGATGGCCGGGCATGTCTCGGTGCCGTTGTACCCCAACCTCACCGCCGAATCGTTGGCCCAGGTGCTCGAACACTCTGAAGCGACGCTGGCCTTCATCGGTAAACTCGACGACTGGCCTGGCATGTCGCGGGGCGTCAATCCCGATCTGCCGACCATCAGCCTGCCGCTGCACCCGCCTGGCAGCTTCGATTTCAGTTGGGCCGACCTGCAACGCAGCTCGCCGATCCAGGACGATCCCAAGCCCGCCGCTGATCAACTGGCGACCATCATCTACACGTCCGGTACCACCGGCATGCCCAAGGGCGTGATGCACAGCTTCGGCAATCTGGGGTTCGCCACCACGCGCGGCACGCAACTGTTCGGCCTGAATGAGTCGGATCGATTGTTGTCGTATTTGCCGTTGTGCCACGTTGCCGAACGGATGTTCGTTGAATTGGCTTCGATCTATACGGGGCAAAGCGTTTTTTTTGCCGAAAGTCTCGATACCTTCCTGACTGATCTTCGGCGTGCGCGGCCAACGGCGCTGTTTGGCGTGCCGCGCATCTGGACCAAATTCCAGATGGGCGTGTACAGCAAGATTCCGGCAAAGCGCCTGGATTTCCTGCTCGGCTTGCCGATTATCGGCAAGCGGGTCGGGCACAAAGTCCTCGCCGGGTTGGGGCTCGATGCCTTGCGCGTAGCCCTGTCCGGTGCCGCCCCGGTGCCGCTGAGCTTGCTGCTGTGGTACCGCAAACTCGGACTGGACGTGCTGGAGGTCTACGGCATGACGGAAAGCTGCGGTTACTCGCATATTTGCCTGCCGGGACAGAACAAACCGGGCTGGATCGGCAAGCCTTGCCCGGGCGTCGAGGTGCGCATCGACGAATCGGGTGAGGTCATGGTGCGCAGCGGTGCGACCATGCTCGGCTATTTCAAGGAGCCGCAGAAAACCGCCGACACCCTCACCGAGGACGGCTTCCTGCGCACCGGCGACAAGGGCGAGGAAGACGCCGAAGGCAACCTGCGCCTGACCGGGCGCCTGAAGGAGATCTTCAAGACCAGCAAAGGCAAGTACGTGGCCCCGGCCCCCATCGAAAACCGCCTGGCGGTGCATTCGCGCATCGAGCAGGTGTGCGTGGTCGGTGATGGCTTGAGTGCGCCGCTGGGCCTGTGCGTGCTCTCGGCCGTCGGGCAACAGGAGGCGCGGGCCGGATTGCATTCAAGCCTGGAAAGACTACTGGAAGAGGTCAACAACGCCCTCGACAAGCACGAACGCTTGCGCCGACTGGTAGTGGTCAAGGACAGCTGGGCGGTGGAAAACGGCTTTCTCACGCCGACCCTGAAGATCAAGCGCAACGTGATCGAAGCCGCTTACGGCGCCCGCTTCGAAGAATGGAGCGAGCACAGCGAAGCGGTGCTGTGGCAGGATTGAGTCACGAACAAAATCAACAAGGAAAATCTGCTATGAGTCTGTGGCGTACCGCTCCGAACATCGAACAGTTGAATGCCATCCAGAAAAACACCATCGGCGAAGTGCTGGACATTCGTTTCGAAGCCTTCGATGAAGAGTCCCTGACGGCGAGCATGGTCGTCGATCATCGCACCCACCAGCCTTATGGCTTGCTGCATGGCGGCGCTTCCGTCGTGCTGGCTGAATCCGTCGGTTCCATGGCCAGCTACCTGTGCATCGATACCAGCAAATTCTATTGTGTGGGCCTGGAAATCAACGCCAACCATTTGCGCGGTCTGCGCAGCGGGCGGGTGACGGCGGTGGCCAAGGCGATTCACATCGGGCGAACGACCCATGTCTGGGATATCCGTCTGACCAGTGATGAAGGCAAAGCCAGTTGCGTGTCGCGGCTGACCATGGCGGTGGTGCCTTTGGGCGAGAATCCGCCAGCGCGTTGATCGCCAGCCATGGCTTTGACCGGACTGTCATCATTCCTGTCAGTTACGGTCATTGCTGCGGGACGTGGTCTTGCGGACAATCGACCTCTGTTTTCGTTGATGGATCGACTCGTATGTCGCAACAGATATTTTTCGCCCACGCCAACGGGTTTCCTTCGGGTACCTATGGCAAATTGTTCGCGGCGCTGGCGCCCGAATATCAGGTGACGCATCTGGAGCAGCACGCCCACGACCCGCGTTTCCCGGCGGACGACAACTGGTACAACCTGGTGGATGAACTGATCCACCACCTGCAGCAACAGCCGGAGCCGGTATGGGGCGTCGGTCATTCCTTCGGCGGTGTACTGCATCTGCACGCGGCGTTGCGTTGCCCGGAGTTGTATCGCGGTGTGGTGATGCTCGATTCGCCGGTGCTGACCCGCACCGATCAATGGGTCATCCGCGCGGCCAAGCGTTTCGGTTTCATCGACCGCCTGACCCCTGCCGGTCGCACCCTGGGACGTCGTGAAGAATTCGCCGACCTCGACAGCGCCCGCCGTTATTTCGCCGGCAAGACCCTGTTTCGCAGCTTCGACCCGGAATGCTTCGACGCTTATCTGCAACACGGTTTGCACAAGGTTGGCGACAAGCTGCGCCTGCGTTTCGACCCGGCCACGGAAATCAGCATCTACCGTGGCGTGCCGCACACGAGTCCTGGCAGCACCCGGCAGCTGAAAGTGCCACTGGCGGTGGTGCGCGGGCGTAACAGTCGTGTGGTGATGCGCCATCATGCCAGTTCGGTCGGGCGCATGCCCCAGGGCGAATCACTGTGCATGCCTGGCGGTCACATGTTTCCCCTGGAACGCCCGCAGGACACGGCCACGCTGCTGAAAAACCTGTTCAGCCGCTGGGACGGTCGCCAACAGCAGGATTGCGCATGAGCCATGTCGTCGAAGAAGTCCGCCTGAGCCTGCCGCATATCGAGCTGGCGGCGCACTTGTTTGGTCCCGAAGACGGTTTGCCGGTGATTGCCCTGCATGGCTGGCTGGACAACGCCAACAGCTTCGCCCGCCTGGCACCGAAGCTCAAAGGCCTGCGCATCATTGCCCTGGACATGGCCGGTCACGGGCACTCGGGGCACCGCCCGCCGGGCGCCGGTTACGCCATGTGGGACTATGCCCACGATGTGCTGCAAGTGGCAGAACAGCTTGGGCTGAAGCGGTTTGCGTTGCTTGGGCATTCGATGGGCGCCATCGCATCGTTGATCATTGCCGGCTCGTTTCCGGAGCGTGTCACCCACCTGGCGTTGATTGACGGCGTCATTCCTCCCACGGACAAAGGCGAAAACGCTGCCGAACGCATGGGCATGGCCCTGCAGGCGCAGCTGGACCTGCGGGAAAAGCGCAAGCCGGTCTACAGCACCCTCGACCGCGCCATCGAAGCACGCATGAAAGGCCTGGTGGCGGTCAGTCGCGAAGCCGCCGAGCTGCTGGCCCAGCGTGGCCTGATGCCGGTGCCGGGCGGCTACACCTGGCGCACCGACAATCGCCTCACGCTGCCGTCGCCACTGCGCCTGACCACCGAGCAGGCCATGGCCTTCGTCCAGCGGATCGCCTGCCCGGCGAAACTGGTGGTCGCCGCGGACGGCATGCTCGCCAAGCACCACGAGTTGCTGGAGCGTCTACCCTTTAGCCGTGAACAGCTGCCAGGCGGCCATCATTTGCACCTGAATGATGAAGCCGGCGCGGATCTTGTCGCAGACTGTTTCAATCGGTTCTTCGTCATTCCTTGACTTGCGCCGGGCAACTGTCGAGGCTGGGCGGGTTGAAAAGGGAGACAACCATGATAGACCTCTACACCGCTGCGCCCCCGATTGGCCACAAGGTCGTGCTGATCCGATGAGTCTATCCATGCGCTCATTCAGTTTGCTGATGCTCTGTTGTTTCAGTCCTCTATCGTTAGCCGCCGATCTGCCCGGCAGTCAGGACCTGCCGATCGTGCCGCGCATGACCGATGCGCAGATCGTCGACTATCGCCCTGCGGCAGAGCTGGAGCGGATCTACCCCCTCGGCTCGATTCGCAAGATCAGCGGCCAGTTGCGCTTTGACGGCCAGGTCAGTGCCCGTGGGAGTGTCACGTCGGTGACCTACGAGTTGCCGGCGGAGCATTCGTCCACCGAGGCCTTCACCGCAGCGCGCGAAGCGCTGCAGCAGCAGGACGCGCAGTTGCTGTTCTGGTGCCAGGCTCGCGATTGCGGCGAAAGCAGCCTGTGGGCCAACGAAGTGTTCAGCAACGCCAAGCTCTATGGCGCCGATAATGAGCAGGCGTACCTGCTGTTACGCCTGGCCGCTCCTCGGGAAAATACGCTGGTGGCGCTTTACAGCATCACGCGGGGTAATCGCAAAGCCTATCTGCACGTCGAACAATTCGACGCCGTCGCCCCGCTGGGGGATTTGCTGCCGACCTCCGCGACCTTGCTGCGCGAGCTCAAGAGCACCGGCGAACTCGACTTCCCCAAGCTCACTGAAACACCCGATGACACCTGGCTGCGTTTGATCTCCCGGGGACTGAACCTGGACACCACCTTGCGAGTCAGTGTCTCCGGCCCCAATGCCGAAGCCTGGCGTCAGTCGCTGATCGAGCAGGGCGTACGTGCGGCACGGATGGAAACCGGTGCTGTCGACGGTTCCGGCCTGCATATCAAACTGCTGCGCTAGGCGTTATACGGCGAACACGCGGGGCGTGTTCGCCTACTCTTTTTGCTGACATGATTTTTTCGAGACTGTGATGATCAATAACGATCGGCTGTTGGTGCAGATCCTGCTCCTGGTGCTGTTTGGCGCGAGCTTCTGGGTGATGGCGCCGTTCTGGTCGGCCCTGTTCTGGGGCGCAGTACTGGCCTTTGCCAGTTGGCCACTGATGCGCCTGCTGACCCGCTGGCTCAATGGCCGCGAATCCCTGGCGGCAGCCTTGCTGACCGTGGGCTGGATGGTGCTGGTGGCGGCACCCCTGGTGTGGCTCGGGTTCAACCTGGCGGACCATGTGCGCGACGCCACGGCGTTCATCAAGGATGTGCAGGTCGACGGCCTGCCTGAAGCGCCGACCTGGCTGGGCAGCATTCCCCTGGTGGGCGAGCGGCTGGTAGTCATCTGGAACAGTATCGATCAGCAGGGTGCGGCGATGATGGTGTCGCTCAAGCCTTATCTGGGCCAGGTCGGCAACTGGTTGCTGGCGCGTAGCGCGCAGATTGGCAGCGGCATTCTCGAGCTGACCCTGAGCATTGTCTTCGTGTTTTTTTTCTACCGCGACGGCCCGCGGTTGGCGGCCTTTGTCCATGGTTTGCTGGAGCGCCTGATCGGCCACCGTGCCGGGTATTACATCGAGCTGGTGGCGGGCACGGTGCAACGGGTGGTGAACGGTGTGATCGGCACCGCCGCGGCCCAGGCCGTGCTGGCGCTGATCGGCTTCCTGATTGCCGGCGTTCCCGGGGCGTTGGTGCTCGGTATCGTGACCTTCATGCTCAGCCTGATTCCCATGGGGCCGCCGCTGGTATGGATTCCGGCCACTGCCTGGCTGGTTTGGAAGGGCGACTACGGAATGGCGGTGTTCCTCGGCATCTGGGGCATGTTCATCATCAGTGGCGTGGACAACGTGCTCAAGCCTTACCTGATCAGCCGGGGCGGGAATCTACCGCTGGTGATCGTGTTGCTTGGGGTGTTTGGCGGCTTGATCGCGTTCGGCTTCATTGGCCTGTTTATCGGCCCGACCTTGCTGGCCGTGGCTTATAGCCTGTTGACCGACTGGAGCAAGAGCCAGGCGCGGGTCGATGACCGTCGCTGAGCAGTGGACTGTATCGAACTCGACACAATTGCCGCAGAGACTAGTCTTGCCTGAGCGTTCTCGACGATTTACCGATCATCGGGTCCCGCAGGGCCGTTGCTTCCGCTACAATGCGCGCCGATTTCGACTTGCCTGAGAGCCCACTCATGTCCGCCTGCCAGACTCCCATCATCGTCGCCCTGGATTTCCCTACCCGTGACGCCGCACTGAAGCTGGCCGATCAGTTGGACCCGAAACTGTGCCGGGTCAAAGTCGGTAAGGAACTGTTTACCAGCTGTGCTTCGGAAATCGTCGGCACCCTGCGTGACAAGGGTTTCGAAGTGTTCCTCGACCTCAAGTTCCATGACATCCCCAACACCACCGCGATGGCCGTGAAAGCGGCGGCGGAGATGGGCGTGTGGATGGTCAACGTGCATTGCTCCGGAGGCCTGCGCATGATGGCGGCTTGCCGTGAAGTGCTGGACAAGCGCAGCGGCCCGCAGCCATTGCTGATTGGCGTGACCGTGCTGACCAGCATGGAGCGTGAGGACCTGGCAGGGATCGGTCTGGACATCGAGCCGCAAGAGCAGGTGTTGCGCCTGGCCGCACTGGCGGAAAAAGCCGGGATGGATGGGCTGGTGTGCTCGGCCCTGGAAGCCCAGGCGCTGAAAGCGGCGCACCCGTCGCTGCAACTGGTGACCCCGGGGATTCGTCCGGCGGGCAGCGCCCAGGACGATCAACGCCGCATCCTGACCCCGCGCCAGGCGCTGGATGCCGGTTCCGATTACCTGGTGATCGGCCGTCCGATCAGCCAGGCGGCGGATCCGGCCAAGGCGTTGGCTTCGGTAGTGGCCGAGCTCGCCTAAATGCCAAACCTGTAGGAGCCGGCTTGCTGGCGATGCAGGCGCCGCGGTTTATCTGAATGACCGCGGC